>JALEIQ010000023.1 GCA_022769795.1 Clostridiales bacterium | reverse complement strand
TTGCGTACAGCAATGCGCTCAACGTAAGCAGCGCGCCCAGAACGGCTCCCAATCCTCCTGCCACCTGCCAATCGCCCCGCGCGTTTTCCTGGCTGCATCTGCACACCACACCGATGGCCAGCGTCAGGTTCATCGCCGCATAGGCCACGGCCCTGGACGAGGCCCATAGAAGCGTTCCCACATCAGGCCGCGGCGCCATATCCACAGCCAGCGGCCTGGAGGTAGCCAGCAGCAACGCGGTCACCGCCACAAATACCGCGGCAAGCGCGCCGCTCAACCCCGCCAGCGGCCTCACGCTGCCAAAGCTCAGCCTCCATGCCATATATAGCGTTCCCACCGCGCCAATGGGATATGCCCATTCGTTTGGCCACAGCAGCGCAATCATATGCCCGGCAGCCGAAATCATCGCTCCCCCTGTCACGGCCAAAAGCAGGGCGGCGCAGCCAAACGCGCCCCAACGCATCCAAACCGACGCTTTGGCGTACAGCTCGCACCAATGGGATGTTTGCAGGCGACTCGCCCGCCTAACGCAAAGCCCGCACAGGCCCGCGGCCGTCGCTGAGGAAAGGGCAATCAGCCATATGGCATGCCCGTGGTAGTGTGAAAAGAAGGCGACCACCTCGCGTCCGGATGCAAAACCAGCGCCGATTACCGCGCCCGTGCAGGCCACAATTCCACTGATGCGATTGCTTTTCATTCCTACCAGCCTCCCTGGGGCGCATTGCGCTTATTCCCGCTTCGCAGGATATGCCCACCGGAAACCGGCATATGCAAAAGCCCGCCATCGCGTTTGCGATGGCGGGCTCAGGCCGTCGAAAAAGAACGGGGTGCAGGGGCATTATGCCCCTGCCGGGGTTTGGGGCGGAACCCCAAAGCCTTACGCCGCAGCGTTTTCAAGCTAGAGATGCGGCTCTTTGCGCATATATAAGGTTTACCGACAGTCTGCGGGCCTGTCGCACAAACAGTTTTAAATACACGGTTTTAGTGCAACAGCGACAAAAATCCGCTTCCAAGCAATGCTTGAAAGCGGATTTTTTGTTCATAATTTTTGTTGAAAGCCTTTCTGCGACAGGCCCTGTCAAGGATTACTTCCGCGTGGGCCTTCTTAGGAAGGCGGGCACGCCCAAATCGTCGCGTTCCACAGTTGTGGGCTGGACAGCCGGTTCCGGCTGTACGGTTCCTTGCTGTTTGGGATCGTTATTCTGAGGAGCGCTCTGCTGCATGCCCTGGTACTGCTGGCCAAACTCCATGCGTGGAATTTGCTGCTGGCCCTGCTGCATGCCGCCCTGGTACTGCATACCCGGCTGCTGCATACCATAGTCCATCTGGCCGTATTGCTGCGGCTGATAGCCCTGGCCATAGCCGGACTGGTACATCTGGCTGCCCTGCATCATCTGGGGCATCGCCGCGGGCGTGGGGATAGCGCCGCCGCCCATATAGCCGGTATAGTCGCCGCCGCGTTCCTCGTCCATAGGCATGTTAAAGCTCATGTCCTCATAGGATGGAGTAGGATATTCCTGCTGTACCAAAGGCGTGCCGCGCAGATTGCCCGCGTCATAGGCCGGGCCGCGCTCGCCTCCGCCAAAGCTGCGCGTCCAATCGCGCTCTCCCCCGGTCTTTTTCTTCGCGTCCTCCTTCTTGGGGAAGGGGGTCTTTTCAAAGCCGGTGGCAATCACCGTGATGCGCACCTCGTCATCCATGTTTTCATCAATGCCCGCGCCAAAGATGATATTGGCCTCGCTGTCGGCCGCCTGCATCACCAGGTTTGCCGCCTCGTTGATGTCGATGATGCTCATATCCTCGCCGCCGGTGATATTAATCAGCACGGCGCGCGCGCCATCGATATTGGTTTCCAAAAGCGGGCTCTGAATGGCGTTCTTGGCGGCTTCCACCATGCGGTTTTCGCCCTTGCCCACGCCGATGCCCATATGGGCCAGGCCGCCGGACTCCATCACGGTCTTTACGTCCGCAAAGTCCAGGTTGATCAGGGCGGGCACGGCGATCAGATCGCTGATACCCTGGATGCCCTGGCGCAGCACGTCGTCCGCGATGCGGAAGGCCTCCAGCATGGAAGTGCCCTTGGTAACCACCTGCAGCAGCCTGTCGTTAGGAATCACAACCAGCGTATCCACGCGTTGCTTCAGGTCGATTACGCCCATCTCGGCGTTCTTCATGCGCTGCTTGCCCTCAAAGGCAAAGGGCTTGGTAACAACGGCGATGGTCAGGCAGTTCAAATCGCGCGCAATCTCCGCCACAATCGGCGCGGCGCCGGTGCCCGTGCCGCCGCCCATACCGGCGGTCACAAATACCAGGTCGGCTCCCTTGAGGGCCTGGGCAATCTCCTCGCGGCTCTCCTCCGCGGCGCGGCGGCCCACGTCCGGCACTGCGCCCGCGCCAAGACCCTTGGTAAGCTTCTCGCCAATCTGGATGGTCGTGCTGGCCTTGCTCAGGGCAAGCGCCTGCCGGTCTGTATTCACTGCGATAAATTCAACACCCTTGAGGCCCGCGTCCACCATGCGGTTAATCGCATTGTTGCCCGCGCCGCCGCAGCCAATCACTTTAATGCTGGCAAAGCTCTGTTGATCCTCGATCTGAAATTCAAGCACAGTGCATCCCCCTACTCAATATTTCGCTTCGGTTGTCGTTGGGGGCACTCAGCCGCCCAGCAAGCTCTTGAAGAAATCCTTGATACCTCCGGCTACGCCGCTGGACGGCGCATTGCGGGACTCGATGGTGTCAACAATCAAATCCATCAATCCCATGGCGCTGGCATAGATGGGGCTGGACAGCTTAATGGTGCGTTTTACCGTATCGCGCACCGGCTTTTCCAGCTTGGCGGACAGGTAATCCCTGCCGCCGCGGTTCAGGCTCAGGCCGCCGCCCGTCAAATAAATCGTGGACCAGTTGCCCAGCTTAATGCCGCTGTCATCGATGCATTCCTTAATCATCTCGGCAATTTCGTCCACGCGCGGCTCCAACACCGCGGCCACCTGCTCCTGCGTGAAGGTTTCGGTCTTTACACCCTCGCCGCCAGATACCGTATAGGATTGCGATATCGTGGAAATTCCATACACGTATTCCCGCTTAATCTGCTCCGCGCTTTCAAGCGGTATGGACAGGCCCTCGGCCACATCCGCCGCAATGTGCCCGCCGCCCACCGGCAGCGTCTTTTGGAAGATGACCGCGTCGCCCTCCACCGCCATAACGTCGGTGCAAAGGTATCCCACGTCGATCAAAATCGAAGTACGGTCACGATCCTCCTCCAGCAGGTACAGCATCGCCTCGCCCGTAGAGCTGGAGAAGAAGCCGCTCACGGTGATGTTCATGTCGCGCAGCCGCGCCATCACATCATCCAGGAAGAAGGTATCGGCCACCACAAAGCTTACCAGCGCCTTAAGCTCCGTGCCTTTAAGGCCCACGGGTTCAAGCGTCTTTTTGCCGCCGTCCACCATGAACCACGCGGGGCTGCGGTGTACCACCACGCCGCGCACGGGCGAAAGCTGCTTGTCCGCATTGGCGAAGATCTTTTCCACATGGCGCGGCGTTACATGGGGATCAGCGCCCTGGATGGTCACGCTGGTTTCAACCGCGTACACGCGCGTAAACTCGCCCGGAACGCCCACGTTGATTTCGCGGATTTTCCGCTTGGATTGCGTTTCCGCTTCGCTGATGGACTTTTGAATGGCTTCGTTAAGGAGCATGGTATTGTTCCATTCTCCGTCCAGAAAGCCGTCATAGGCAGAAATACCCGCGCCTATGATATCGCAGCGCTGCGTGCCGCTTGTTTCGGCCACGAGCGTCACGATTTTGCATGTGCCAAAATCAATTGCCGCGATGGTTGACTTCATAACAAAGCATTCCCCTGTTCCTCAGGAATCAGCCGCCGGCAGCGCGCCCGCGGCGGGACGGATGCTTCCAGCGCGCCCAACTGCGCGGCAATATAAAGCACCCAACGTACCACTATTTATTGTAACCGTTTTGGCATAAATTCGCAAGCATAATCCTGCTTTTTTTTTCACGTTTTTGAGAATCTCTTTGTAAACTTTTCCGTTTTTTCAATTCTCAGTCATATATTTGGCGTCCTCGGGGGTGGTTACGTCCAAAATGCCGCTGGTTTTTCCCAGTTGGCGCAGGTAGGCCATGTCCGTGCGCACCGCGCCGATTTTGGCCTGCATGTAGCTTGCGTTGCCCAGGCGCACCGTTACCCCCTCCACCGTGACCAAATAGATGTTTTCGGGATTGGACAGGTTGATCTCGGATATCTGGCTTTGGTACATTTGAAGCTGCAATTCCTCAAGAATCACGCGGTAGGCCTCCAGCTGCTTGGCGGAGCGCACCATCAGCTGCTGGCCCACGTTGATATTGTTCACCCGAAAGCCCGTAATCAGCGGCAGGCCCGCGGGAATATCGGAGCCGCTTTCCTCCTTCATCACAATGCCCTCGGGATCCAGCGTGTACAGGATGCCCAGCCACTGCATCGCCGCCACGGTTTTGCGCTCCTCAATGTACAGATAGATGGTATTGGGGTATTCCTTTTGCATGCCCTTAAAGATGATCGTGTGATCCTTGCCGATGGCCTCGGCCACGTCCTCCTCCTCAATGGAGATCATGTTGCGCCCGCGCACCAATCCGGAAGCGGCCACAATCTGCTGCGGCGTTTTTTCCTCATTGCCGATCACATACACCGTTTCCAGCCGGAACAGCGTTTCCTGCCCCACAATCAACGCGATGGTAAGCACGGTAAGCAGGGCCAGGAACTTGAAAAAGCCATGCGTGCGGCGGCGTTTGCGCGCACGCTTGGCCATTTGCACGGCAGCCCCGGCGGCCGCCTGCGCAGCCTCGGGCGGCAGCGCGGACGGCTCGCCGTTTTCCTCCCCAAGCTGCCGCAGATAATCATAGGTATATTCGCCATAAGCCTCAAACTGCTCATGCTCGTAGTCCTGCTTGCCGCCTTTACCGGCATGGTTGCTCATGTACCTTCTCCTCTCCTGGGTTACGCCTCCACGCTCACCCGTCGGATATCCGCCCCAAGGGCAAAAAGCATATCCTCCAGCCGTTCGTATCCGCGGTCAATCAATTCCGCATGCTCCACCAGCGTTTCGCCCCGGGCACGCAGCCCGGCAATCGCCAGCGCGGCGCCTCCGCGCAGGTCGCGCGCGGTCACACGCGCGCCGTACAGCGCCTCCACCCCCTGCACCACCGCGGTGCGGCCGTTCACCAGCACGTTTGCGCCCATCCGGTTCAAATCGCCCGCGTGGGTGAAGCGGTTCTCAAATACATTCTCCACAACCACCGAGGTTCCCTTCGCCAATGTGGCCAACGCAAGCATCTGCACCTGCATATCCGTGGGAAATCCCGGATGGGGCTGGGTTTGCAGCTGCTGGAAGGCGGTCAGGCGCTCCGGGGCATGCAGCGTAACCGCCGTTTCCTTCTCCCCAATCACGCAGCCCATTTCCCTAAGCTTGCTAAAAATAGCATACATATCCCGGCAGGGCACGTTCTCCAGCCGGATGGAGCCTCCCGTCGCCGCGGCTGCCGCGAGCAGGGTGCCCGCCACGATGCGGTCCGCCATGGGACGGTAATCCACGCCGTGCAGGCGGCTCACGCCCTCCACCGCGATGGTTTGCGTGCCCGCGCCGCTGATTCGCGCGCCCATGCGGCATAGCATGTTTTGCAAATCCACAATTTCGGGCTCGCGCGCGGCGTTATGCAAAAGGGTGCGGCCTCTTAGCATCACGGCGGCCATCATCACGTTTTCGGTTGCTCCAACGCTGGGATAGTCAAAATGCACCGTCCCCGCGCGCATATCGTGCCCGTCGCAGTGGATTACGCCGCCCTCCTCATGTATTTCCACGCCCAGCTGCCTAAGCCCGCTCAAATGCAGGTCGATGGGACGCATTCCAATCTCGCAACCGCCGGGAAAGGTAACCGTGGCCTTGCGAAAGCGCGCCAGAATCGGCCCCAGCAAAAAAATGGACGAGCGGATTTTCTTGGCCAAGGCATCTGGCATTTCGTGGCAGTTCAGCCCCTGCGGGTCAATTTCCAGCCCTCCGTCCAGCCTGCGCACCCCGCAGCCCAGCGTTTTGAGAATATCGCCCATATAGCCGATATCGCTCAGCCGCGGGCATGCTTCCAACAGCATTGTTTCATCCGTCAGGATGGACGCGGCCATAATCGGCAGGGCGGCGTTCTTGGCGCTATGTACTGTCCATTCCCCCGCCAGCCGTCTGCCGCCGCGAATTTGCAAGGCGTTCATTCTTCCACCTCCGTCAAGCATTCCATGAACCATCCTATGTCATGCCTGACCATGTGTGAAAAAACTATTGCCCCGCGCTTCTGGAAACACTCAAGATAATGCCCGTGGACGCCATCAGCAGCGATATGGACGTTCCTCCCGCGCTGAAGAACGGAAGCGGCAGCCCCGTTGTTGGCATCACGCCAATGACCACGGCAATGTTGAGCATGGCCTGCACGGCAATCATGGAGGTAAGCCCCGCTGCCAGCAGGCAGCCGTACCGATCCGGGCAGGAAACGGCAATGCGCATACCCGCGAACGCAAACGCCACGAATAGGAGGATGACCACCGCACAGCCAAACAGCCCAAAATCCTCCCCCACAATGGCAAAGATGAAATCGCTCTCGGGATAGGGCAAGTAGCTGAACTTTTGCCGTCCCTGGCCCAGACCGCGCCCAAATAGCCCACCCGAGCCAATCGCAATCAGCGATTGCGCCAGCTGATAGCCCTCGTCGCTCATCTGCGCGAAGGGGTTGCGGAAGGACAGCAGCCGTTCCCGCCGGTAGGGCTCTATCCAGGCGTAGATGGAGCCCACAATCAGCCCCGCCACGCCCATCAGGCTCAAATGCCGCCACTTCGCCCCGCTCAGCAGCATCATCAGCACCGCCACAATCATAATGCTGCCAGCCGTGGACAGGTTAGGCTGCTGCAAAATCAGCAAAAACATCACCGCGGGCACAATCAGCAGCGGCACGATGCCCCGCCACAGCCTTTCCACCTGCTCCACCCGGTAGCTGAGCGTGGCGGCCAAATACAGCACCGACGCGATCTTGGCCACCTCGGATGGTTGAAAGCTCATACCGGCGATGTTCAACCACCGGCGCGAGCCGTTCAGGTACACGCCGATGCCGGGAACCAGCACCAAAACCAGCAACGCATAGCTGCCCACCAGCGCGGCTACCACCACCCGGGGCTGCCGCCAAAAGGTATAAGGGATACGGCAGGTAACAAGCATCAATACGGCTCCCAGCCCAATGCCTACTAGCTGGCGCTTTACCTCCAGCAGCGCGTCGCCATGGTCGATCGCCTTATAGTAGGTGGCGCTGAAAAGCGCCAAAAGCCCGCACATCATCAAAAGCGCCAGAATCAACAGCAGCGTCCTGTCCACACCGGCGCGCCGGGGCTTCATATACCTTGCGCTGCTTACGGGTTCATTCTGTGTCAAAAAAGCCCCTCCCAACGTTGAAAAGATGCTTCCTCTTTCGTATGCATCTCCTCCGCAAAGGGAAGGGCATTCTTTAGGCGTTCAGCGCGTTCACAATCTCCTTGAACACGGCTCCGCGATGCTCGTAGTCGCGGAACATGTCAAAGCTTGCGCACGCGGGCGACAGCAGCACGTTTCCGCCGGATACGGCCAGGCCGCGCGCCTTTTCCACCGCGTCCTGCATGCTGTATGCCTGGGTGATATGCGTATAGCCCGCTTCCTCCAGCTGCTCACGAATCTGGCGCGAGGTTTCGCCCATCACCACAACCTCGTCAATCCTGCCGGAGGCGATAATTTCCCGGCACAGGGGCATGAAATCGGTATGCTTGTCGTAGCCGCCCAGCATGAGCACCGTGGGGGCCTTCATGCTCTGCACAGCCTTGATGGTGCTGTCCACATTGGTGCCCTTGCTGTCGTTGATATAGGTTACGCCCTGGAACACGCGCACCTTTTCAATGCGGTGCTCCACACCCGTGAAGGATTGCAGCGTATGCCGGATGACCGGCGCGGGCACGCCCATCGCGCAGGCCATGGCCGTGGCGGCCAGCGCGTTTTCCAAATTATGCGGCCCGGGAATCAAAATCTGATCCGCGTCGCAAATGGCGCGGCGCGCGCCCTTCCACTGCCACACAATTTTGCCGCTATCCACAAACGCGCCGTTCTCCACCGGCTGCGTGCGGCTAAAGAAGGCCACCTGGCTTTTCAGCTTGCCCGCCATCTTTACCAAAATGGGGTCGTCCATATTCAGCACCGCAAAATCCCGCTCATGCTGGTTTTCAAAAATGCGCTGCTTCAGCTTGATGTACTGCGCCATCGTGCCATGGCGGTTGAGGTGATCCTCCGTAATATTCAGAAGCGCCGCTACATGAGGATGGAAGGTTTTTATGCTCTCCAACTGGAAGCTGGATACCTCCACCACGCTCACATCTTCCTTGCGGCTTTCCATCGCCACCGAGGAAAGCGGGTAGCCGATGTTGCCCGCCACATGCGTCACACGGCCCGCGTTTTCAAAGATTTTTCCAAGCAGCGTGGTGGTGGTGGTTTTGCCGTTGGTGCCGGAAATAGCCAGCACATCCCCCTGCAAAAGCGACCAAGCCAACTCCAGCTCGCCCACCATGGGAATGTTCTTCTCCTTTGCGGCCAGGACCACCGGCGCGTCAATGGGCACTCCGGGGCTGATAACCAGCCCGTCCGCCTCATCAAGCAGCTTTATAGGATCCTCTCCCAGGCGGAACTCACAGGCCGTGCCGTGCAGCACGTCCATTTCAGCGCCAAAGGCGTCCTCCTTCTTGCGGTC
>JALEIQ010000349.1 GCA_022769795.1 Clostridiales bacterium | reverse complement strand
GATCAGCGTTACAATCTCGCCCTCGTTTACCTCAAAGGAAACGCCCTTGATGGCGTGAATGGCGCCGTAATATACGTGGATATCGTCAACCTTCAGCAGGCTCATTCCTGATCCTCCTTCCGCTTGCCAAGATAGGCTTCAATCACGGTGGGGTTGGACTGAATCTCGCTGGCGGTGCCCTTGGCGATGATACGGCCATAGTTGAGCACGCAAATGCCCTCGCAGATGCCCATCACCAGGTTCATATCATGCTCGATCAGCATAACCGCGATCTGGAACTGATCCCGAATCTTGATGATGTTCTCCATCAGCTCCTCAGTTTCATGCGGGTTCATACCGGCGGCAGGCTCGTCCAGCAGCAAAAGCTTGGGATGGGTTGCCAGCGCGCGCACAATTTCCAGCCTGCGCTGCGCGCCGTAGGGCAGGGAACCGGCCTTTACGTCCGCCATATCCTGCATATCAAAGATGGAAAGCAGCTCCAGCGCCTTTTCGTGCTGCTTCTTCTCCTGCTGCCAGAAGGCGGGCAGGCGGAAAATGCCGGAGAACATGCCGTATTTCACCTGGTTGTGCAGGCCGATGCGCACGTTGTCCTCAACGGACATATTGCCAAACAGGCGAATGTTCTGAAAGGTACGGGCGATGCCCAGCTTATTGGCCTGCACCGCGTTCATGCCCGCGGTGTCCTTGCCGTCCAGGATCACCACGCCGTTGGTGGGCTGATACACCTTGGTAAGCAGGTTAAATACCGTGGTCTTGCCCGCGCCGTTTGGGCCAATCAAACCGGCGATCTCGGTACGGCCAATGGTCAGGTTAAAATCCTCCACAGCCTTGAGGCCGCCAAACTCGATGCCCAGATGCCGCGTTTCCAGCATGGGGCGCTTATTCACGTCGCGCTCCGGCACAATGGAATAGCTGGGCAGCGGCACCATTTTGGTTTCCGATTGCCGTTTGCTCTGCGTCATGCCGCCTCACCTTCCTTCCTGCCGCCCGCGGGCCCTTTGCGTTTCAGCATTGCCTTCAGGCTTTGCAGCCGCACGGTAATAAATGGACTGTTGGTTGCCAGCATCACCAGGATGAGCACCACGGCGAATACCAGCATGCGGTAATCGCTGAAGGCGCGCAACATTTCAGGCAGGATTGTGAGCAGCGTGGCCGCGATGATAGAGCCGCGTATATTGCCAATACCTCCCAGCACCACAAACACCAGCACCAGAATGGAGGTGTCAAATTTGAATTTGGCGGCTGCCACCGTAGAATAGTTCAGGCCGTAAAGCGCGCCCGCCATGCCCGCGAGCACAGCGCTTGTTACAAAGGCCATCATCTTGTACTTGGTGGCGTTGATGCCAACGGACTCTGCGGCGATGCGGCTGTCGCGGGTGGCCATGATGGCGCGGCCAGACCGGCTGTTCATCAGGTTGAGCACCACAAACAGGGTAAACAAAATCAGCACAAAGCCCATTGTGAAGGTGGCGATTTTATCCACGCCCACCGTGCCCTTGGGGCCAGCCAGCACCGCCTTGCCCGGCAGGTTGGGGTTGTTGAAGCCAAAGTACAGGGCTCCGCCCTCAAGGTTGATATACACGCAGTTGATCAGGTTGCGGATGATCTCGCCAAAGGCCAGGGTAACAATCGCCAGATAGTCGCCGCGAAGCCTGAGCACGGGAATGCCGATCAGCACGCCCGCGATTCCCGCAAATACGCCGCCCACAATCATGGAAAGCAGCAGGCGCACAATCTCGTTCTCCAGGGAAAACGCGCCCACAAACCACGCCGAGGCAATAACGCCGCTAAACGCGCCCACGCTCATAAAGCCCGCATGGCCCAGGCTCAGCTCGCCGGATACGCCCACAACCA
>JALEIQ010000141.1 GCA_022769795.1 Clostridiales bacterium | reverse complement strand
AGCTATGTGGACCTGCTCTCGCGCGGTATGAAGCAGCGCCTGTGCCTGGCGCGCGCGCTGATTCACAATCCCAAGCTGCTGATTTTGGATGAACCCGCCTCCGGCATGGATCCGCGCGCCCGGGCGGAGATGAAGGGAATTCTTAAAACCCTCAAGGAGCTTGGCAAATCGGTGCTGATTTCCTCGCACATTCTGCCCGAGCTTTCGGAAATGTGTGATTCGCTCACGATTATAGACCATGGGAAGCTGGTGTTTTCCGGCACGGTGGAGGCGTTGACCGAGCATATGAGCGGCAACGCGCCGCTCCGGGTGCGGCTGGCGGCCGGGACGGATGCGCAGGCTGTGGAGGCCGCTGTTACGCTGATAAAGCAATATCCGGGCGTAACGGGCGTTGGCCGTGAGGCGGAGAATGAGCTAAACGTGGCGTTTGAGGGCGACGACGCTCAAACCGCCGGATTGCTCAGGCAGCTTTGCGCAAGCGCGCCGCTGGTGGACTTCCACCGCGCGCCGCTCAACCTGGAAAAGGTGTTTATGGAGGTGACCAAGGATGAGTAATCCCATTCTGGCCTTTTCGGCGCGCAGGCGCATGCGCTCCATCCGCACGCCGCTGCTGCTTACGCTGTACGCGCTGCTGCTGGCGGTGGTGGCCTATCTGGCCGTGTACCGGCCCTTTGTGGGCGCTACGGTTACGCTGGCGGATATGCGCGGAAGCGTAACGGGCTATGCGCTGCTTGTGATTCTGCAATTTGGGCTTATTGTGCTGGTGGCTCCGGCCATGACCGCGGGCAGCATCAGCGGCGAAAGAGAGCGGCAAACCCTGGATCTGCTGTTGGTAACGAATACGGGCACGCTGCGTCTGGTGCTGGGCAAGCTGATGGAAAGCTTTGGCTTTTTGGCGCTGATGGTGCTGTGCTCCATGCCCGTGCTTTCCCTGGTGCTGCTCACCGGCGGGGCGACGCTTCTCCAGGTGCTTACCAGCGTGGCGTTTTTGCTGCTGACGGCGCTTGCGGCCCTTTGCGTGGGATTGTTTTGCTCCACGATGTTCAAGCGCACGGTGACGGCTACGGTGGTCAGCTATCTGACGGTGTTTGCCCTTGGGCTGGTCACGCTGATCCCGCTGTTGCACGATGTGAAGCAGATTGGGAAGCTATACGACGCAATGAACATCGTGGGCCAGAAGCTGCACATGATTGAGTACACGCCCATCTCCTTTATCATTAGCCCGGCGCTGGGGCTGTTTGCCCTGCTGGAGGATCAAACCAAGCTGTTCCAAAACTATCTGTGGCAGTTTAGCTATACGCTTGGGAACACGCGCGCCTACCTGCGCTTGGGGGACTATGCGCTATACCACATGGCGTTTCTGGCCGCTGCGTCCGCCGCTCTGACAGGGCTTGCGGCGCTCAATATGCGCGTGCGCAGGAACAGAAAACCGAAAGGAAAACGCAAGGCATGAGTGAATTGAAGCGGGCCCTTGGGCCTGTCAAGCGGCGTATGCGCGCTCAGCGAACGTTTCAGTGGACCATGTATGGGCTGTTTGCCGGTATGGTGTGCCTGGTGCTGATGCGCATCGCCTCCTTCCTATGGGTGTTTCCAAGCGCCATGTACTGGGGGCTGGGAGCGCTGGCGGCAACGCCCGCGCTGTTTTCCGCGGTGAGCTGGCTATGGCCCATTACGGAAATGGACGCTGCCCGCCAGGCGGACGCGCTGGGGCTCAAGGCGCGCGCGCAGACGGCCGTTATGCTGCACGGGTGCGATACGCCCATGGCGCAATTGCAGCGTGGCGACGCGCTCAAAAGTCTGCGCGCGCTGGAACCGAAGCGCCATATGCGCCTGAGAATACCGCGTCTTGCCTGGATAGGCGCGCTGGCCTGCGCCTGCCTGCTGGGCGCGAGCTACCTGATTCCCAACCCTCAGGCGGAGGCGTTGAAGGCCCGTGCGGCGTTTCATGCGGAAATGCTCAACCAGGCGAAAAAACTGGATGACGGCGCGGCGGGATTGGACGCGAAGGAGGTCGAAACGCCGGAGCTGCGCAGGCTTTTGGGCGAGCTGTCCAGCGAGCTGCGCCGCGCGGAGGACGTGCGCGACGCTTTGAGCGCCGTGGACGCGACCGAACGCAAGGTGAGCGATTTGCAGCAGCGCACGGCCAAGGACGCGCTAGACGCCATGAAGGCAGCGGGCCTTAACACCCTGGCGCAGGCATTGCTTGACGGGGACGGCAAGGCGGCCCAGGTGGAGCTTGAGGCGCTTAAAACCGCCGCAAGCCAGCTAAGCCAGGCGGCTGCCAAGGCCACCACGGCGACGGCTGCGGGCAGTCTGCGCAGCGCGGCGCAGGCCATGAGCGCGGGAAACGTTGCCCAGGCGCTATCCAGCCTGCAAACCGCCGCCACGGGCCAAACCAGCGCCAGCGCGCAGGCTCTGGCGCTGGCCGGTATGGTGCGCAGCGCCGCCGCGTCCGCCGCCCAGCAGGGCGGCATGCAGGCGGGCGCGCAGGGCATGGGCCAGAGCGGCTCCCAGCCAGGCGCGGGAGCGGGCAATCAGGGGCAGGGAGGCTCCGGCCCGGGAGCGGGGCTTGGCAGCTCTAATAAGGATGGCGGCATGAGCCTGACGCGGACGGCCACAGGCGTGGCGGGCAAGGCCGCGCCCGAGCTGAAAATCGCGGATTATGAGCCTATCTATGATCCCACCCGCCTGGGAGGCAGCGGCGAAACCGTAAACGAGCGCGGCCCCATGGGCGAGGGCGAAATTTACGAGGCGGAAGCGGGTACCGGCGTGGGCAGCGCCGGTGACAGCGTGCCTTACAGGCAGGTTTTAGGTGAGTATCAGCAAACGGCGGTGGAAGCCGTTCAAAGCGCGCAGCTTCCCGCTTACGCGCAAAAATGGGTTCAGGATTATTTTGACGCGCTCGCGCAGTAGCGCTTTCAGAGGAGGCATAGCATGATTCCCCAGGAGCAGATAGAGGCGTTTGCCGCAAAGGTACAGGAAATCAGGAACGAAATCAAAAATGAGATCATTGGACAGGACAAGGTGGTGGAGCAGCTGCTCACCGCCATGATCGCGGGCGGCAACGTGCTTTTGGAAGGCGTGCCGGGTCTGGGCAAAACCCGGCTGGTGCGCACGCTTTCCCAGGTGTTTGAGCTGCCGTTCAGCCGCATCCAGTTCACGCCTGATTTGATGCCCGCCGATATTACCGGCACCAGCATTCTGGTGAAAACCGAGGAAGGCAGCGACTTTCGCTTCCGCAAGGGCCCGGTGTTTGCTTCCATCGTGCTGGCCGATGAGATTAACCGTGCCACGCCCAAAACGCAGGCGGCGCTCCTGGAGGCCATGCAGGAGCATTCCGTTACGGTAAGCGGAGAAACCCACGCCCTTAGCGACCCATACTTTGTGCTTGCGACGCAAAACCCCATGGAGCAGGAGGGTACCTATCCGCTGCCGGAGGCGCAGCTGGATCGCTTTATGCTCAAAATCCTGGTGGATTTTCCCACGCTGGAGGAGCTTTCGGAGATCGTAGGGCTGACCACCGTGCCTCAAACGGCCCACGCACAATGCGTGGCGGATGCGCAAACCCTGCTTGAGCTAAAGGCCGTGGCGCAGGAGGTGCCCATAGCGCAGGCCGTGCGCGATTTTGCCCTGCGCCTGGTGCTGGCCACGCATCCCGAGCTGCCGGAGAGCCCGGAAACTGTGCGCGATTGCGTGCGCTTTGGCGCAAGCCCGCGCGCGGCGCAGGCGCTGGTGTCGGCCTCGCGCGTGCGTGCCCTGATGAACGGGCGCTACAACGTGGCCTTTGAGGATGTGGAAGCGGTTGCGCCCGCATGCCTCAGGCACCGCATCGCGCTCAGCTTTGAGGGCATGGCCCGGGGCGAAACCGTCGAAAACGCGATTGCCGGCCTGCTTCAAACGCTGCCAAGGGGCTGAGGAGGAAGAATATGCTCACCGACGCCTTTTTGAAGCGCCTGGACGCGCTTGCGCTGCATATGCGCCATCCCGCCTCGGGCGGCTCCGGCGGGCTGCGCCGTTCCAAGGCGCTTGGCAGCAGCGTGGAGTTTTCGGATTTTCGGGAATATGTGCCGGGCGACGATATCCGCAGGATTGATTGGAATACCTTCGCACGCTTTGACAGGCTGTTTTTGAAGCTGTTTATGGAGGAGCAGGAGCAGCGCGTGAACCTGATTGTGGACGCGAGCGCCTCCATGGGCTTTGGAAAGTGGCAGGCGGCGTGCCAGCTGGCGCAGACGCTGGGATACCTGTGCCTGTGCGGCGGCGACCGCGTAACGGTATACGCGCTTGCGGACGGGGGCGAAAGGCATACGCGCCCCCTGCAGGGGCGGCATAGCTATCCCGAGCTGGCGCAGTTTTTGGACGGCATGAAGCCCTCGGGCAAGACGCTGCTGGACGCGGCGGTGCCCCGCCTTGCGCTTGCGCCGGGGCGGGGAATGAGCGTGCTCATTAGCGACTTGCTGAGCGAGGACGGGTATGAGCGCGCCATCAGCTCGCTTTTGTACCGCAAGCAGGAAATCAGCGTTTTGCAGTTGTTCAGCCGGGAGGAGTGGGAGCCGCAGATGGAAGGCGTCGTAGAGCTTGTGGACAGCGAAACGGGCGAGCGCTACCTCCTGGCCGCAGGCTATGATCTGCTGAAACGGTACCGGGATACGGCGCGCGCCTATGTGGCGCAGGCCGCCGCCTTCTGCCGGACGCATGGGGTTGCGCATCTTTTTACCGTGCCGGAGGCCGCTTTTGAGGAACAAATGCTGCGCGAGCTGAGCCGGGCCGGGCTGATCGCCTGAGGAAAGAGGGGAAAGGGCAGTATGGAATGGCTGAACCCGGCGGGGGCATGGGCCTTTTTGGGCGTTTTGCCGGTTATCGCGCTGTATATACTGAAAACGCGGGCCAAGCGCGTGCCTGTGCCAAGCCTGCTTTTGTGGCGAAAGACGCAGGAGCGCGCGCAGCAAAGCAGGCCCTTTGAAAAGCTGCAAAACCGGCTGCTTCTATGGCTGCAATTATTGATGGTTGCGCTGCTTGCGCTTGCGCTGATGCGCCCCGCGACCATGGGCGGCAGCCGGGCAGAGGCGGTGCTGATTTTTGATTTGTCCGCCAGCATGCAAACCGTGAACGAGCGGGGCGTTTCGCGCCTGGAGGAAGCCAAGCGGCAGGCGCTTAACCTGCTGGACGGCATGCACGAGCAGGACGCGGTAAGCGTGTTCACGGCGGGCGGCGCGCTTAGGCAGCAGGTTACGCGCAGCACAGACCATGCGCTGGTACGGCGGGCCATTGAAGCGCTGGAAGCGGAAAACGGCGGGGCCAGTCTTTCGGGCGCGATTGCGTTGGCAAGAGCCATGCAGCGCGACCTGCCGGAACTGGCGATTTATGTCTATACGGACGACGCTTCCGTGCAGGTGGAAAACGTGAATTTGCTGGGTGTGGGCCAAGCCATGCCCAACCGCAGCATTTTGGACGCCAGCCTTCAGCCTGAAAGCGGCACGGCCTTTGCGCGTGTAACCGCCTGGGGCGAGGATGGGGAAGCCGAGCTGGAATGCCTTGCGGACGGCGCGCTGTGCGACGTGCGTACCGTGCGCCTTGCCAGCGGTGAAAGCCAGGGCGTGCGCTTTGCCGTGCCGGAGGGAACGCAGCGCGTGGAGGTGCGCTTTACGCAGAAAGACGCGCTGGCTGTGGACGACGCGCGCTATGCGGCAGGTCAGGCCAGGCGGGAGAAGAACGCGCTGCTGGTTACGGAAGGGAACGTGTTTTTGGAGCGCGCCCTCGCGCTGAAGGAGGGGCTGTATGTGGTAAAGGCATCGCCCGAGGATGCGCTGGCGGCTGCGGGATACGACCTGTATATCTATGACGGCACATTGCCGGAAGCCTTGCCTGAAATGGGGGCCGTGCTCGCGGTCAATCCGCCGTCGGATGTTCTGGCGTTTCAGCCGGGTGAAGAAAAGAACGCGGGCGTTTCGCTGCGCGCAGCCGCGCGCGGGGAGGCGGCTGAGCTATGCCACAACCTGCTGTTAAACGACGTTGCCATAAAAACCTATCGCCCGCTTATGGGAGGCACGCCCGTGCTTCTCAACGGGAGCGACGCGTTGCTTTCCATTTCAAACGAAGCGGGAAGGCGCTCCGCCGCGCTTGCTTTTGATTTGCATGAGAGCAACTTGCCCCTTCAGGCGGATTTTCCCGTATTGATTCAGAATCTGCTTGCGTATTTGCTGCCGGATACGGCCACCGCCGTGGAAAATGCGGCCTGCGGCGAAAGATTGGCCTTTGCGCTGGATGCGCGCTGCGTATCCGCCTTTGTGCAGGCTCCGTCCGGAAAAGAGCTGCCGCTTGAGGGCAGCGCGTTGGAAAACACGGACGAGATAGGCGTTTATACGCTTGTGGAAGCATTGGAGAACGGAGAAAAGCGTGAAACGGCCTTCGCGCTGCATGCGCCCGCCTCGGAGTACGATACGTGCCAGGCCGCACCGCAGGCAAGCGATGAGGCGAAGCGCGATACGGCGGGCGGCTACCGCGAATGGACGGTATGGCTGCTTGCGGCGCTGTTTGCCGTGATGCTGCTGGAATGGGAGGTGAGCCGTCGTGGGACTGGCATTTGAGCATCCTTGGGCGCTGCTTTTGGCGCTTGCGGGCATTGCGGCGGTTTGGCTTGCCGACAGGCGTTACAGGCTGGGAAGCGCCAGCCTGAAGCGAAAGGCTTCCCTTGGCGCGCGCATGATATTGTGCGTTCTGATGGCTCTGGCTATCGCGGGGCCGTCCGTTTTGACAGGCTCCGGAGCGGCGGCGCGCTGGGTGCTGCTGGATGTGTCCGACTCGGCAAAGGACGTTAGACCGCAGGAAGAACAGATGGTTGCGGATGCGCTTGAGGCCCTGCCCGACGGGCAGCGCGCGGGTGTGATCGCCTTTGGCGGCGACGCGATGGTAGAAACGCCCATGAGCGAAAATCCGTCCTTTACCGGCGTGCACGCCGCTGTGGATACGCAGAGCACCAATCTGGATGAGGCGCTCAGGCTGGCCGCCGCCCTTTTGCCGGATAACGGCGCGGGCGGATTGGAGCTGGTAACGGACGGCAAGGCCGAGGTAAGCCAGGCAACGGTGGATATGCTGGCCGCGCGCGGCGTGCGTGTGGATGTGCTCACGTTTTCTCAGGAGACGGGCGCGGACGCGCAGGTGAGCCGATTGGAAGCGCCCGTAGAGGCGTATGAGGGCCAGATCGTACCCCTGCGCGTGCTGGCGGACGCCAATACGGATATGAACGCGACGCTGGTGCTGTACCAGAACGGGGAGCCCGTGGCCACGCGGGAGGTGGAACTGAAAAAAGGCGAAAACCGCTTTGCGTTTTCTGTGGAAGCGCTTAAAACAGGCGTTGTGACCTATGAGGCCAGGCTGGTGAGCGCCAGAGATACGCAGGCGCGCAACAACAGCGCGGCGGCCTACGTGCGTGTGAGCGGCGCGCCCGCAGTGCTGATGGTAAGCGAGGGCGGAACGGCGGACGCATTGTTTGCGGCGGCCGGGATGCGGGTGGAAACCATCGCTCCTTCCGCGATGCCAGCGGCGGCCGATGGCTATTTGCCCTATGACGCGGTGATTCTCAATAATGTGGACTATGAAGCGGCCAGCGAGATGCAGTGGCAGGCGCTGGAAGCGGCGGTGCGCTCCCTGGGCCGCGGCCTGCTGGCGCTTGGCGGCGACAGCAGCTATGCGCTTGGAGGCTACCGGGGAAGCGTCGCGGAGGGGCTGTTACCCGTGCGCATTGACGTGCGGGATAAGCAGCGCATGCCCGCGCTGGCGCTGATCATTTGCATTGACAAATCCGGCAGTATGACGGCGGGGCAGTTTGGCTCCACACGTATTGAGGTGGCGAAGGAAGCCGCCATGAGCGCCGTGGAGGTGCTTAACGAGCACGATTTCATTGGCGTGATCGGCTTTGACGATACGGCGAAGTGGGTGGTGCCCTTCCAAAACGCGGCTGATTTGGGCGCGATTCAGAGCCAAATCGGCACCTTGCGGGCCGACGGCGGCACGGCGTTCTATTCCGCGCTGTATGAGGCGTATCAGACGCTGATGGAATCGGACGCGCCGCAGAAGCACGTGATTTTCCTCTCCGACGGCGAGCCCGCGGACAGCAGCTTTGAGAACGTCGCCCTGGCCATGCAGAAGGGCGGGATCACGCTGACGACCGTGGCGGTAGGCAGCGGCGCGGACAGCAGGCTGATGCAGCTGTTATCCACGCTGGGTGGAGGCCGCAGCTATGCCGTGGGCGAGTTTGACAACATCCCGCGCATCTTCACCAAGGAAACCCTGATGGTGGGCGGCCAATATGTTCAAAACCGCACCTTTACACCGGTAATCACGGAAAATTCCGAGCTTACGAATTTTGAAGGCTTCCCGACCGTGGACGGTTACCTGACCACCGTGGAAAAGCCCACGGCGCATGTGGCGCTCGCCAGCGATACGGAGGATCCGCTGTTGGCCTGGTGGAACGTGGGGGCAGGCAAGGCGGTTGCGTGGACAAGCGACGCGGAGGGCGCGTGGACAAACGGCTTTTTGCGCTGGGAGGACGCGCCGCGCTTCTTTGGCGGGATGCTTGCTAAGGCGCTGCCCGGCGCGGATCGGGACGGCGCGCTGGAAAGCGGGGTAAGCGGAGAAACGCTCAACGTTCGCTATACGCTGGAGGAGGCCGAAGGAGGCCGCGCGGAGGCGGAGGTTGTGCTGCCCGACGGCACGCGGCAGGCTCTCGGCCTGGCGGAAACCGCGCCGGGACAGTTTGACGGCCAGCTGGATGCGCCATCGGAGGGCGCATATGCCATTCGCGTTACCTATACGCAGGAGGATGGAACCGCGCATACGCAGGAGGGCGGCGCGGTGCGCGGCTTTTCGCAGGAATATGACCTGATGCAGGCCGAGGGGAAAAGCCTGACCAAGCTGGCGGAGCAAACGGGCGGGCGCATGCTGGCCGGAGCGGCGGATTTTTGGCAAACGCCTGTGGAACGCGCCACATCACGCCAAAGCCTGCGAGAATTGCTGTGCGTGCTGACCCTGATATGGCTGCTTATGGATATCGCGCTGCGCAAGCTGCCGTGGGAGGAGCTTCTGGGGCATGCCAGGCCGCAAGGGCAGCAGACGCAGCCCAGACGCGTTACAAAGGCCGCCAAGCCGCCCAAGGCGCGCACGGCGGAAAAGCAGGCCCGCGCTCAGGCGGCGCAGGACACAACGGACGCGCTGCTCAAGGCCAAGCAGGCGCGCAGGGGACAGTGACGGCGCTTGCGTTGAAGGATGGGATTCCTTTAGAAAACGTGGAAGCCGCATGGCTCGTGCCGCAGAAGGCAAGAACAGAATAGAACGGCAAAGGGCGGAACAAGCGGAGAACCCGCTTATTCCGCCCTTTGCCACAGACTGTCGATAAACTCCTTGGGAGGTGTCGGAGGGCCGCAGCCCTCCGACTGTAATCCGAACCCAGCGACATGTGCGGTGGGTTCGGAAGCCTTGCGTAGCAAGGTTTCCTTGCAGGATTCACCGGCCGCGCCAAAGGCGCAGGTGAACCCTGTTTCGGCGGAAAAGATCGCGCAGCGAGCTTTTTCGACGGCCTGCGGCAAATGGCGGAACAAGCGGAGAACCCGCTTATTCCGCCATTTGTCATAAAGCCGGACGAAAATGAACTTTTCAAAAGGGCGCGCCGCTTCGCCAATCCGGGGCGTTGAGCCGTCCCTCCGCGCCCTGGCCAAGGAAGAACACGGCCACGGTATCCGGGCCGGAATGCGCGCCGATGACGGGGCCGATGGACGAAACCAGAATGTCCTTCACGCCCAGACCGGTGGAAAGCTTGCCGCGCAGCCACGCGGCGTCCTCGGGACAATCGCCGTGGCTGATGAACATGGTTTGAGCGGCGGGATCCACGGCGTATTTTTCGACCATGTCATACAGGGCGCGCAGGCTCTTTTTGCGGACCTGCACCTTTTCGCGCGCGATAAGATGACCCTTGGGGTCCACGTTGAGTACGGGCTTAATCTTCAGCATGCCGCCCACATAGGCGCTCACCGCGGATACGCGCCCGCCCCGGCGCAGAAACTGCAAATCGTCCACGGTGAACCAGTGGATAACGCGCTTCGCCAGCCCGGCGGCATAGGTATAGCATGCGTCGATATCGTGCCCTTCGTCGCGGTAACGCAGCACGTGGTGCACAAACAATCCCTCTCCCAGGCTGGCGCTGAGGGAATCCACGGCATAGAGCCTGCGGCCGGGATACGCGGCGCTAAGCTCGTCTATAGCCAGCCGGGCGGCGGCGTAGGTGCCGCTTAAACCGCTGGAAAATACCAGCAGAAGCACGTCGTTCCCCTCCTCAAGCAAGGGGCGCAGGGCGTTCATCCATTCCGCCTGGTTGATTTGCGAAGTGGTAGCCATGCCGCCCGAACGCAGCCTTTCATAAAAGGCGTGAGCCGTTTGATCGGGATGATTGTCCAACGGGTCGATCATCCTGGGCTCGCCATCCAACTGGTAAGCCATCGGCATCACGCGAAAGCAGGCCTGCTCCTTTGTGTAGGATGCGGGCAGGTCGCAGCAGGCGTCCGTCATAATCCAAAAAGCCATCATGAATCCTCCTTTGCAAAGCCGCAAGCGCGGCGCTTGCGTTCCATATCATACCAAACGGCGTTCGAAGCGTCAAATCCAATTTTGATCTCACCAAATTCTCATAAACCTCTTTGGAAATCCTCAAGCATGGCTATCGAATTTGTGGTATGATAGCACCGTAAGCAAGGGAAGCGATTCCCGTAAGGAGGCAGCCGGAATGGCAAAGTACACCATTGAAGATATTGAGATTCTGCGCCAAAAGAGCGGCATTTCCTATGAAGAAGCTGTGAACCTGCTGGAATACCACAACGGCAGCCTGGCCCGAGCGCTTGTGGATTTGGAAAAGAACGGCCGCATTCAAACGGACAAGGCGTCTGGCAAGGAGCATAAGGGGGCCAAGGGGCTGTTTAATTTCCTTTACCGCCTGCGCATGAAGGTAAAGAAGAACGACGTAACCGTGGTGAACCTGAGCTCGCTGTTTTTGCTGTTTGTGCTGGCTGCCGCGCCCGAGGTGCTGGTGGTGGGCCTGATCGCCTCGCTGGTGCTGGGCTACCGCATTACCATCGATAGGGATTGCGGCGATTTTGCCGCCGAAACCTTCGATGACGTGGTAAAAAACGCCAAGAGCAATGTGCAGCACACGGTTTCTAGTTTTGCGCAGCAGTTTGCCCAAAGCAAGGACGAGCCGCAGAGCGAGGCCGCGCAGGAGCGCCCCGCCTCCCAGCCCCGTACCGAAAGCGCTCCCAGCGGCACCCGCCCTGTGAACGTGCAGTTTCCCGACGGCGGCAGCGTGGATGTGCGCGACGATGGCGACGGATACCACGAGGCTGATATTCACTAAACGCGCATTCCCCGGCTCTCGTTGCGGAGCCGGGGCGCGCTCTGCTATAATGAACCGGGGAGGAAGCGGCGATGAGCAAAATTCTGATCGTGGAGGACGAAACGAAGATTGCCCGTTTTGTGACGCTGGAATTGGAGCATGAGGGGTACGAGGTGCAAGCGGCGCACGACGGGCGCGCGGGGCTAAATCTGTGTGAAAGCTGGCAGCCCGATTTGATGATTTTGGATTTGATGCTGCCGGAGCTAAGCGGTATAGAGGTATGCCGCCGCATACGGCAGAACAGCGATGTGCCCATTATTATGCTCACGGCCAAGGACGATGTGAGCGATAAGGTGATGGGCCTGGACATGGGTGCGGACGATTATATGACGAAGCCCTTTGCCATTGAGGAGCTGTTGGCGCGCATTCGGGTGAATTTGAAAAAGCACCGCGTGGATCGCGCGGCGGATACGGGCGCGCGCACGGCGGGCAAGCTGCGCATTGAGCCAGCCAGCTATAGCGCCAGCTTTGATAACGAGCCCATCACTTTGACCAAAAAGGAATTTGACCTGCTCAACTACCTGTGGCAACGCACGGGCAGCGCCGTAACGCGCGACGAGCTGCTCACAAACGTGTGGGGCTATGAGTTCACGGGCGATACCAATATCGTGGACGTGTATATTCGTTATCTGCGTCAGAAGATCGACGATAAATATGGCATTAAGACCATCCACACCATCCGCGCGGTGGGATATATGTTCCGCTATGAGTAAGCATGAGCAGAAAGCCGCCGTGCTGGAACGGGAGGAAAAGCGGCCGCCCGTTACGGCGATTGACGAAAGCTGGCCTTTGGGCGAGGCTGGGGCAAAGCAAAAGAAAAAGACCGGACGCGAAAGCCCTCTAAACCGCTTTTCCCAAGCGCTGCACAATACGCTGGTAAAGGGCCTAAGCAACCTGCGGCTGTCGCTGACGCTGCGCATTGCGCTGCATTATGCGGGGCAGCTGCTTAAAACCACGATTCCCATGCTGGTTGTGACGCTGGGCGTGCTGGGCGCGACGCAGTATCCCAAGGCCAGCCGCGCGCTGGACGAACTGGCTAAGATGAAGCCCGCGGACGGCAGGAACTATACCGTGGAGCAGCTGGAAAACCTGCCCTTTGAACGGGCCTATCTGTTGGAACAGCCGCTGGACGGCGGCCTGCCCGGGCTGGGCGAGCGCCTGGGGCTGCTGTTTTCGCAGCTGAATTTGAATGGCGAAAGCTGTCTGATGCTGTATACGGAAACGCCCATGGGCGGGCTGATGGGCGCTTACCGCATTACCGACCTGATGTTTATGGGCACGGTGCTGTTTTGGACGTTGATCTGCGCGGATTTGTACCGCGTGGGCTATTTTCTGCGCCACCGCAACCGGCTGAACAAAAAGGTGCTCAAGCCCATTACCGATATGGCGGAGACCGCCGCCACGCTTAGCGCCAACAACCTTAGCGACCGCATCAGCGTGGAGGGAGCGAAGAACGAGCTAAAGGATTTGGCGCTGGTCATCAACGGTATGCTGGACCGCATTGAGGTAAGCTACAATAGCCAGAAGCAATTTGTAAGCGACGCTTCGCACGAGCTGCGCACGCCCATCGCG
>JALEIQ010000319.1 GCA_022769795.1 Clostridiales bacterium | reverse complement strand
CCTCGTGGAGAGCGGCCAGCACATTCTCAAATTGTTCGTCGGGGTAGCCTTCCAGCAGGAAGCGGGTATTGAGCTCCAGCTGCAAGGCGGGCACACCCAAACGGGCGACGGTAGCGCTTACGGTATAAGGCGCCGAGGCGGAAAAGGGGTCGTCCACCGTGACGGGCGTGAGTGCATGGCGTTCAAAAATCTGACGGATTTGTTCGGGCGCGGCGGTGAGGCCGCACAGATTCCGCCCATGACCTGTGCCGATGCACAGCGCCATGGGACGCCTGGGCGCAAGCTGATGCAAATCCAGCACACAGCGCGCGCCGCCGTGCTGGATTTGCTCGCAAAGCGCGTTGCGGTAGGGGCTTTGCGCGTCGTGGTTGGCGTCGTCCCGCATATGGCGGGCCTTGTATATGCAGGGCACGCCATACCGCCGGTTCATAAGCAGGCAAAGCATGCCGGTATAGCGCTCCGCCTGCTTGAGGCTGCCGTTGCGCGTTTGCACCACCGCGTGCGGAGCGCTTAGCATCACCGTTCCCCGCCCCGGCAGCAGCACAAAGGATTCCTCATGCCCGGAATCGGAGAAATAGCGTAGCGCCTCTAGGGTATCCTGCCGCATAGCTTCGCCTCCTTGCGCGGTGTTCCGCGCCGTTAAAGAATCACGCGCCAGGCCTCCGCCAGCCGTTCCAGGCGCCATGCCGCGTTGGCGGCGCTGGTGGAGGGCAGAGCCATGGCCGGGAAAACGCAGACGGCCTCGCAGTACCTGCGGTATAGCGCATAAGCGCGCTGCCCGTTGAGAAACACGCGCTCAATCGCGCTTTTTTCCAGCAGGGAGGCGATATCGTTTGGCACGGCGTTGCGGATGCTTTGATCGCTGCTGCCAACGATATCGCAGCTGGCGAGCGCGTCCCAAAGGGCCACGCCATGGCGCAGGGCAAAGGCGCGGCGTTGTGGAACGTCAATGGGAAGCGGCTCGTGATAGAGCATGGAAAGCAGGGGCCAAAAGCGGTTTTGCGGATGGCCGTAATAAAACCCAACCTCCCTGGAGCGCACAGAGGGAAAGGAGCCCAGCACGAGAACGCGGGATTGGGCGTCCCATACAGGCGCAAAGGGATGCACGACATGCTCAGGCAGGCGCGGCATTTTCCTCACCATCCTTTCAACGGGTACAAGCATAGCAGAATCACAAGGGCGGCGCAAGAGGGGAGTGAGATGCCGTTGAAAAAACAAATCGGTCTGTATGCCTTACCGGGCGGGAAACGCGAATAGAAAGCCCCCGCTCGCGGGGCTTTTCTGCTTGTGCCGCTTTGCTTTTTTCATTGTGTATAGTTTTTTTGCCCGGCGCTCATGCTAATGCCAAAAGAAGGGGGAAGCGCCTATGAATGGGCTGATGACAGAACGCGAATGGCGCAGGCAGGCGTTACGGCCAAGACGCGCGCATCCGGTGTGCTGGGGCGCGCAATGCGTAATGGCATGTAAACGCGGAGCGCTAAGGCAGGACAAGGGTTTCCGCGCCTTTTTGCTGCTTGCGGCAGGCATGCTGGCCGTGGCGCTGCCCCTGCTTGCCCCCAGAAGCAGGCGCGGCGAATATCCCGTCGCGGCGGCGCAGGCCAGCGCGCAGCAGTTTCAGCCGCGTGAGGTAAGCTGCATAGGCTATAAGCTTCCGGCGGAAATCGCACTTCAATCCGTAACCTATACGCGGGAGCAGCTCCTGCGCGGCAAGCTGCTGATTGTGGATGAAGCGCATGGGCTGCCCCAAGCCGTTCCGGCGCCAAACACCATGAGCGTCGCGGCCTATGGCAAGGGCATGGTGCCTGTGAATGATTTGAAAATCCAAAGCGGCCGCGATACCATTCAGGCGCTGGTTCAACTGTTCGATAAGCTCAGGGCGCGGGGCGTGAGCGGGCTGAGCGTATGGAAGGGCACGCAGAGCACGGCGGAATGGCGCATTGAACAGATTCGTGGAATACGGGCGAGGATGGAAACGGCGACGCTACAGGAAGCCGTTGAACGTACGCTGAGCGAAAACGCCGATCCGTGCCTGAGAGAGGGATTGCAGGAATATACCGTGGAAATCCGCCTTTCGGCGGGAGATACGGCCGATTCCCGGGCGTTGGAGGATACGCCCCAGGGACGCTCCCTGCTGCAGCTGGCCTGGCGCTGCGGCTTTGTGCAGCGCAGGCCCGGCGCGCAAGGCGCGCTGGCGTATCGCTTCCGCTATGTGGGTCAGGCGCACGCCATGGCGATGACCTATCTGAACCTGAGCCTGGAGGAATATGCGCAGTGGCTGCACCAGAAGGGCACGCTGACGGTATACGAAAATGGGAAAGCCAAGTTTCTGATTCTATGCAAGCCGATAACCGGAACGCATGTTGAGTTTTGGCTGCCTGAGGGTGCAAGCTGCGAGGCAAGCCTGGATAACCTAGGGTATGCCGTGGCGGCTTGCACCCTGGAGGGTCAATAAAGCGCTATAGATGCCGGAAACCCGCGTGACAGGCGCGAGTGGAATAGAAAACAAATAGCCGCGAAGCTCTGTGAGTAGGCTTCGTGGCTGTTTAGATACGCAAAGAGCCGCAGCGCCAGCCCAGACGGGCTGGCGCATCTCTCGCTTGAAAACGCTGCGGCGTAAGACTTTTGGGGCTCCGCTCCAAACCCCGACAGGGACATTATGCCCCCTGCACCCCGTTCTTTTTCGGCAGCCTGAGCCGCGAAGCTCTACGAGCGGACTTCGCGGCTGTTTCAAAACGCTCTATTCGCAGCGCGCGCAATGGCAGGCCGCGCATCCGCCTTCGCCGGTTTCACGCAGCGAGGGCGGCAGGGCGTCGCCCACATCCTTCATGGTCAGGATGATTTGGTCGCAGGAGATGGGGCATTCCACACCGCAAAGCGCCATTTGCGCGGCGCTGAGCGCCTGCGATACACCGCCCACATTGCGGTACACACAGGGAACCTCCACAAGGCCATGCACGGGGCCGCACACCAGCCCCAGCATGTTCATAAGCGCAAAGGCGCACGCATGCGCCGCCGCTTGGGGCGTTCCGCCGTACAACTGTACAAGCGCGGCAGCGGCCATGCCCGCCGCCGATCCGCATTCCGCCTGGCAGCCGCCCTCGGCACCGCTGATGGTGGCCTGAAGCGCAATGATGCGGCCTATGCCCGCCGCCGCAAAGAGAGCGAGCACAAGATCGCTATCCGCAAAGCCGTCCTGCTCCTGGGCGGCCAGCAGCGCGCCGGGCAGAATGCCGCAGCTACCGGCTGTGGGCGCGGCCACAATTTTGCCCATGCAGGCATTGTATTCCGCGATGGACAGGGCATAGGCACAAGCTTTGCCCAGCAGGCCAAAACGGACGGACTGCTCCTTTGCCATTTTGGCGGCTTGCCCGCCCACCATACCGCTCACGCTGCGCAGCGCGGGGGAAAGACCGGCCTGCGCGCTTTCACGCATCACGTTCAGGCGGTCGTGCATGAGCGAAAGCAGCGCCTTGCGCCCGCAGCCGTCCTGCTCCGCCTGCCAGGCCAGGGCGGCATCGCCTAGGCTGCCGCACAGGCTTGCGGCTTCCACAAATTCCGCAACGGTGCCTATTTCCGTATACATGCTCACGCCTCCTTCGCGGCCAGATAAGCCACATGATAAACGTCCTTGAGCGCGGAAAGACGGTCGAGCAGCTCCTGGCTGGCCGCGCCGTCCAGCTCAAGCGCCACCATGGCCTGCCCGCCCTGCGAGCGGCGGAACACGCGCATTGTGGCAATGTTGAGCGAGCTGGCGGCAAGCTCCCCGCTGATGCGGGCGATCATGCCGGGCGTATCGTGATGGGTGATGACCAGCGTATTCTCATGCCCGGAAAAGCCCGCCTCCAATCCGTCGATGGAGCGCACCACAATTTCTCCGCCCCCAATGGAGGCTGCCTCCACACGAAGGTGACGGCCATCCGCGCCGTCCACATCCAGAATGACGGTGTTGGGATGCGCGCCGCGAAGCTCCGCGTTGTAAAAGGTATAGCGCAGCCCCGCCTCGTCTGCGCGGCGCAGGCTATCGCGCAGGCGGAGGTCGTCCACATCCATGCCCAACAGACCGCCCACCAGCGCCTTATCCGTGCCATGCCCCAGATACGTCTTTTGAAAGGAACCATACAGCCCGATTCGGGCTTCAACCGGCTCGCTTCCCAGCAGCATGCGCGTAATCTTGCCAATGCGCGCCGCGCCCGCCGTGTGCGACGAACTGGGGCCCACCATCACCGGCCCGATAATATCAAAAAGATCCATGTGGCCCTCCCTGTTCACCGGCCTGCGGGATGCCGGCTTGTTGATTGCGGGTTTCGAAGAAAGACTCCGGGCGCAGCGGCTGTTCAGGGGAGGAACAGATCGGTCCTGTCCTCATGACGCAGCCGTTGGGCGGACGCGCGCATGCTTCGCACAGCAAGCTCACTCGTGCGCCGCGTCCTCCTTCGCTTCCTCCGCCCAGGGGGCATAGCTTTCCTCCTCCAGGAGGGATTCGATGCGCCCGTCGGTCACGCGAACCAGCTCCGCGCGCACGGCCTCGCTGTCCTCGCTTTTCACGCTCAGCTCAAAGGCGACGGCGGCGGTAAACTCGGTGCTCTCAAGGCGCACAGGCAACGCCTTGAAGGCATGCTGCACCTTGTCCCACAGGGGATATGCCACCTCGAATAGCCAGGTTTCGGTGGGGTGCATCTCGCATACCTGGGCGGCGTTCAGCGCAAGCGCGCAGGTATGCGAGTAGGCGCGCGCCAATCCGCCCGCGCCCAGCAGCACGCCGCCAAAATAGCGCGTTACCACCACGGCGCAGTCCACCACGCCGCGCGCCTTCATCACCTCGATGATGGGCATGCCGGCGGTGCCGCCGGGCTCGCCGTCATCGCTGTAGCGCATCACGCCCGCGTTCTGTCCTATGATATAGGCATAGCAGTTGTGCGTGGCGTCGCGATGCTGGGTGCGGATGCGGTCGAGGAAGGCAAGCGCCTCCTCGACCGTTTGCACCGGCATGGCATAGCCAATGAAGCGGCTTTTGTTGATGATAACCTCGTCGCTGGCTTCCTTCAGCAACGTTTTGTAGCCCTTTCTCATTGTTTGAGAATAAGGCGGCAATAATTCTTTTTGCCCTTGCGCAGCAGCAGGCCGTCGGGGCCGAACGCCTCCGGGGCAATGCGCGTTTCCACATCGCTGGCCTTGACGTCGTTCATAAGCACCGCGCCCTGCTGCACCATCTTGCGCGCCTCGCCTCGGCTTGCGCACAGGCCACAGGAGGCCAGCAGCGTGGTAAGACGGTTATCCTCCGCAAGCGCTGCGGCGGTTACCTCGTAAGTAGGCACGTTCTGGCTGGAGGGGCCGCCCGCAAACAGCGCCTGGGCCGCATCGGCAGCCTTTTGGGCCTCGGCCTCGCCGTGTACCAGCTTGGTAACCTCAAAGGCGAGCACCTTCTTGGCCTCGTTGATGGCGCTGCCCTCAAGCGCGCTCAGGCGGCGTACCTCGTCCATGGGCAGGAAGGTCAAAAGGCCCAGGCATTTGCCCACGTCCTTATCGTCCACATTGCGCCAGTACTGGTAGAAATCAAAGGGCGAGGTCTTGGCGGCGTCAAGCCACAGCGCGCCCTTTTCAGTTTTGCCCATTTTGCGGCCGTCGTGGGTCAAAAGCAACTGGAAGGTGCAGGCAAAGGCTTTCTCGCTTTCCTTGCGGCGAATCAAATCCGCGCCGCCCAGCATATTGCTCCACTGATCGTTGCCGCCCATTTGCAGGCGGCAGCCGTAGCGGTGGAACAGCTCCAAAAAGTCGTAGGACTGCATGAGCATATAGGTAAATTCCAAAAAGCTCAGGCCGTTCTCGGTTGCCATGCGGGCCTTATAGCATTCGGCAGTGAGCATTTTGTTGACGGAAAACAGGGAGCCAATTTCGCGCATGAAATCAATGAAGTTCAGGTGGCGCAGCCAATCGGCGTTGTTGACGATAATGGCCTTGCCATCGGAAAAGTCCAAAAAGCGGCTCATCTGCTCCTTGATGTGGGCCACGTTCTGGTCGATGGTTTCCACGGTCATCATTT
>JALEIQ010000314.1 GCA_022769795.1 Clostridiales bacterium | reverse complement strand
CAGCGTCGGCGTTCGCATTGACGAGGGCGCGGCTGCCATGAGCGCCTACAGCGAGATCTATCAGAAGCTGGCCCGCATGAGCGGCGTATGCCCCATCGTTGCGGTGGTGCTGGGCCCCTGCATCGGCGGCGCGGCGCTGGTAACGCAGCTTGCGGATGTGACCATCGTGGCCGAAAAGGTTGGCCAGCTGATGGTGTTTGGCCCGCAGGTTATGGCCGCGATGAACGGCCTGGCCGTTAAGATCGATGAGTTTGGCGGCGCTAAGACAGCCGCCGGTATGGGCGCGTGCGCGCTGACTGCCGCTACCGAGGACGATGCCCTTATCAAGGCCAAGCAGGTATTGGCGCTGCTGCCCTCCAGCAACCTTGAGGACAGCGAGATCATCGATACCGACGACATGAGCCGCCTGCTTCCCGCGATTGATCCCGCGGATGTGGATAGCCTGGTAGCCGCTTTGGCGGACAATGCTTCCGCTATGGAGCTGTATGCGGCTTACGAGCCTTCCGTGCGCGTGTTCTTGGCCCGCATGGGCGGCCGCACCGTGGGCTTTGTGGCGGCCAGCGGCAAGCTGAGCGCGGGCGCGCTTCAGAAGGCCGCGCGCTTTGTGCGCTTCATGGATTGCTACAATATTCCGGTCGTGAGCCTGCTCAACACCTGCGGCGTGGAAGTGAACGGCATCAAGGAGCAGGGCTGGCTGTTTAAAGCGCAGAGCCAGCTGCTTTACGCCTATGCCGAGGCGACCACTGCGAAGCTGGCCGTTGTAACCGGTGACGCGATCGGCCAGGCGTATGTGGCCATGGGCGGCAAGGCCAATGCAGATGTAACCTATGCGTGGCCTGGCGCTGTGATTTCCGCTTTGATGCCCGAGGCCGCGGTTGCCGTGCTGTATGCCGGCGAGGTGAAGGCCGATAAGGAGCTGAGCGTGGAGGAAGCTCGCGCCAAGTATGCAGGCAAGTATGTTGAGGAAGTGGCTGGCGCGGTAAACGCCGCTAAGGCCGGTATGGTGGACGATATCATCGACCCCGCCAAGACCCGCGCGATGCTGATTTCCGCCGTGGAAATGCTGGCTTCCAAGCGCGATTCCAACCCGCCCAAGAAGCACGGCAACCTGCCGATGTAACGCCGAAAGAGAGGAATTGCCATGGAGAATTTGATCTTCGGCCTTGGCGTTATGCTGATTGGCTTGCTGGTGGTGTTCGTCGGCCTGATTATCCTGATCGGCTTTATCAAGATTTTGACGATGGTGACCAGCCATCTGAGCGGCGAGAAGAAGAAGGCGTCCGCACCCGCTCCCGCCACCGAGCCTGTAAAGGCTCCCGTGGCCGCTCCGGCGCAGCCCGAGGGCGTTCCCGCCGAGGTTATCGCCGCCATCACCGCCGCCATTGCCAGCGTATGGGAAGGCGAAACCGGATTTGTGGTGCGCCATGTAAAGCGCATCACCAACGCGTCCGTGTGGAACCGCGCCGGTCGCGAGGAACAGACCTACAGCCGCTTTTGAGGGTACCGTAAAGCATTCGATATAAGGAGGTTTTCACCCAATGCGTCAGTTTAATATTACTGTGAATGGTGTTGCTTATTCCGTAGCCGTTGAGGAAGTGAACGGCGCCGTCGCGCCCGTTGCCGCTCCTGTGGCCGCTCCCGCTCCCGTAGCCGCCGCGCCCGTGGCCGCCGCTCCCGTTGCTGCACCCGCGCCTGCCGCCTCCCCTGTGGTCGGTGGTGAAAAGGTGACCGCTCCCATGCCTGGCACCATTCTGGATGTGAAGGTTTCCCAGGGAGCCTCCGTCAAGAAGGGCGACGTGCTTTTGATTCTGGAAGCCATGAAGATGGAGAACGAGATTATGGCACCCTGCGACGGCACGGTGAAGCAGATTGTTGCCAATAAGGGCGCTTCCGTCAACAGCGGCGACGCGCTGATCGTCATCGGCTGAGATCAACCGCGGCCTTTGCCGAAATACTGAAAAGAAAGCGAGTTGATATCAAACCATGAACATTGGCGAAAGCTTGTTGAAACTTTGCATGGATTCGGGTATCTATGCGCTGTTGAGCGACCCCAAGCCGCTGATTATGATCGCCATTGCGTGCGTGCTTTTGTACCTGGCGATTGTGAAAAAGTACGAGCCGCTGCTGCTGATGCCCATCGCCTTTGGCATGCTGCTGACCAACCTACCTATCGCGGGCATGTATCATGAGGAGCTGTTCGCGGGCGGACATGCCAACTGGAGCCTGTTTGGCGGCGGAATCCTGTTTAACTCGTCCGCGCTGGTGAATGCGGCGCAGTATTCCATAACTCCGGAGGGAGCTATCCTGGATGCGGCGGGCAATATGCTTGGCCACATCGTGAACACCCTCAGCGGCACCGCCTTTGCCTTTAACGCCTCCGGCGCTGTGCTGGCCGACGGCGCCGTGATTGCGGATTCCGTACAGGTGATTATGAACTCTGCGGGCGCGTACCTCGCGGAGGGCCAGGTGTACAGCGTAGCCGGAACCCTTTTGGCGACTGCCGGACAGACCATCACCCCCGGCCTGCTGGACTACCTGTACCTGGGCGTAAAGCTGGGCATTTATCCCTGCCTGATCTTCCTGGGCGTGGGCTGCATGACCGACTTCGGCCCCCTGATTGCCAACCCCAAGAGCCTTTTGCTGGGCGCTGCGGCGCAGTTGGGCATCTTCATCACCTTCATCGTATGCTATACGGCGATGGGCTTCACCCCGCAGGAAGCGGCCTCTACCGGCATCATCGGCGGCGCGGACGGCCCCACGGCCATCTACCTGACCGGCAAGCTGGCGCCGCATCTGCTTGGACCTATCGCCGTGGCGGCCTACAGCTACATGGCGCTGGTGCCTGTGATTCAGCCCCCCATTATGCGCGCCCTGACCACCAAGAAGGAGCGCGAAATTGTGATGGAGCAGCTCAGGCCCGTTACCAAGCGCGAGAAGATTATCTTCCCCATCGCGGTAACCATCATCGTAAGCCTGCTGCTGCCCTCCGCCGCGCCCCTGGTTGGCTGCCTGATGCTGGGCAACCTGTTCCGTGAGAGCGGCGTTGTGGATCGCCTGAACAAGACGGCGCAGAACGAGCTGATGAACATTGTGACCATCTTCCTGGGCACCACCGTTGGCGCAACCGCTACGGCGCAGACCTTCCTGCAGCCCAAGACGCTGGGCATTATCGTGGTAGGCGTGGTCGCCTTCGGCTGCGGCACCGCGGGCGGCCTGCTGCTGGCCAAGCTCATGAACAAGTTGACCGGCGGCAAGATCAACCCGCTGATTGGCTCCGCCGGCGTGAGCGCCGTGCCTATGGCCGCGCGCGTAAGCCAGGTGGAGGGCCAGAAGGCCAACCCGTCCAACTTCCTGCTCATGCATGCCATGGGCCCCAACGTGGCGGGCGTTATCGGCTCCGCCATCGCGGCCGGTATCCTGCTGAGCATGTTCGGCTAATCGTTTAGAGAGGTGAGAAGAATGCCTAAGGTTGGAATTACTGATACCATCCTGCGCGACGGCCACCAGAGCCAGGCCGCTACGCGCATGAAGATTTCCCAGATGGAGCCCATGTTTGACAAGCTGGATAAGGTGGGCTACTACTCCCTGGAGTGCTGGGGCGGCGCTACCTTTGATAGCTGCCTGCGCTTTTTGAACGAGGATCCCTGGGAGCGCCTGCGCACCCTGCGCAAGGGCCTGCCCAACACCAAGCTGCAAATGCTTTTGCGCGGCCAGAACATTCTGGGCTATAAGCACTATGCCGACGACGTTGTGGATTTCTTTGTGAAAAAGAGCATCGAGAACGGCATCGACATCATCCGCTGCTTTGACGCGCTGAACGACCTGCGCAACATGGAAACGGCTGTGAAGGCCACCAAGAAGTATGGTGGCACCGCTGAGGTGGCCATGAGCTACACCATCAGCCCTGTGCATACCGAGGATTACTTCGTAAAGCTGGCCGCTCAGATCGCCGAGATGGGCGCCGACCTCATCTGCATCAAGGATATGGCGAACCTGCTGCTGCCCTACAGCGCCTATAGCCTAATTAAGCGCCTGAAGGCGGAAACGAACTTGCCTATCGTGCTGCACACGCACGATACTACCGGCACCGGCGCTATGACGCTGCTCAAGGCCGTGGAAGCTGGCGTGGACGTGATTGATACCTGCCTGAGCCCGCTGGGCAATGGCACGTCCCAGCCCACCACCGAATCCATGGTGGCCACGTTGCAGGGGACCGAGCGCGATACCGGCCTTGACCTCAAGCTGCTTACCGAGATTGCGGCGTACTTCCGCAATGTGGCGGCTGAGCTTACCAAGGATGGCTGGCGCGATCCCGCCCGCGTGCTTTCCACGGACGCGAACACGCTTCTTTACCAGGTGCCGGGCGGCATGCTGTCCAACCTGATTGGGCAGCTCAAGCAGGCGAATGCTATGGATAAGTATTATGACGTGCTGGCGGAAGTGCCGCGCGTGCGCAAGGACTTTGGCTATCCGCCGCTGGTAACGCCTACCAGCCAGATCGTTGGCACCCAGGCCGTTATGAACATCCTGGGCGGCGAGCGTTACAAGATGGTCACCAAGGAATCCAAGGGCCTGCTGCGCGGCGAATATGGCCGTCTGCCCGCTCCTGTGAACGAGGAAGTGCGCAAGAAGTGCATTGGCGACGATAAGGTCATCACCCATCGTCCCGCCGATGATATCCCGCCGGAGCTTGAGAAATACCGCGAGGAAATCCGCGATTACTATCAGCAGGAGGAGGACGTGCTGAGCTACGCCCTGTTCCCGCAGGTGGCCGTGAAGTACTTCCAGTACCGCCAGGCCAAGCAGCTTCAGGTGGACAGCACCATGCTCGACAAGGAAGAAAAGACCATGCCCGTGTAATGGCATGGCTTTCCGGGGGCAGCCGCAGAACAAACGGCTGCCCCTTTTTTTCGGTTGAGGCTGTTTTGAAGGGGGAGAAGCTATGGCGGTACAGATCCTATCCGCAAGGCCCGAGCACAGCGACGGGATTGGCTATGTGCATTATACGGCCTGGGAGCAAACCTATCGGGGACTGATGCCGGACGGCTTTTTGAACGGGCGCACGCTGGAAAAGTGCCGCGCGCTTTCCAGGGCCTATCCTGGCCCTAGGCTGGTTGCGGTGGATAGCCGCCAGGTCGTTGGCTTTGCCTGCTATGAGCGTGAGGCGCGCGATTTTACGAACCGCGTCGGGATGTCCGAGGTTTCCGCGCTGTATTTGCTTCGCAGCCATCAGGGACAGGGGAACGGCAGAAGGTCGATGGAAGCATGTCTGGCGGCGCTGCCCCACGCGCAGGTGATTTTGTATGTGCTCAAAGGCAACGGGCAGGCAATCGGCTTTTACGGGCACATGGGCTTTTGCCTGACCGGACGCGAGCTTGAGGCAGGATACCGGCTTTGGAGAGATTGTGGAGCTGGAAATGCTGCTGACAAGGGTATAAAAACGCCCCGCATAAGCGGGGCATTCAATTTGTCCAAGCGATCCTCCCATTAGGCCTCAACATTGGACTTGGTGGGCAGCGCGCGCTGCACATTGCCGCTGCGCAGGCAACGAGTGCAAACATTCAAACGCTTCGCCTGACCATCGACCACAACGCGAACGCGCTGTACGTTCGGCGCCCAAATGCGATTGGTCTTGCGGTTAGAGTGGCTTACATTGTGGCCGCTCATAGAGCCCTTCGCACAAACCTCACAAAACTTGCCCATAACTACACCTCCTAACGGGAGTTTACATTCTTAACAGCCTGTCTATTATATCATGGCTTTTGATGTTTGGCAATAGAAAAAGCGGAATTTCGCGTGAAAAATAGCATACTCGGCCTGGAAGAAGTCTTATCATAGCCTACAAGAACATGCGTCGTTTACTGTTTCCTTCAGTAGGCAGGGCGGAAACCACGCGCTTTTTATGCGCGATGCCTCTTCAGCACTTAGCCAGCAGGCCCATTCCTGCTGAGCCCCCTTCTCGTTCATAAACGTCAGAAGAAGCTGTATTTCATCATCCTTGTCGGGAATAAGGTGTGCCGATAGAATACGGTAGGACTTTGTAAGAAGCGGCGCGTGCTGAGGATGCTTACGTTCGCCCAAGATCAGCCAGCGATCGGACAAAAGCAGAGCCCCGCTTTCAAAGAGTGGAAAGGATAACGCCGAGTTTAGGTCGCGCTCCACATCGTCGGGGTCGCCCCATTTTGCGAGCTGCCTGCCAAAGGGCGTCGCACGCCAGAGAGGCTTAAAGCAGTAAAGAAACAAAAGAAGCCCAAGCAGCAATCCACCCAAGCCACATAAAAAAAGAATAAAAGGGAGAGGAGAGGCAGATGCCGCAAAAACATAGCGATTTGCGCCGCCGCCAAGGTATTGATCTCTCCATTCGGAATAGAAGCTGCTATATTCCATTGAAACATAAACCGGGGAAGTAAGCTCCCTAGTAGAAACTAACAGCACCTGATAATCCGCACCGCTTAAACGGTATAGATTTAAAAACGTATATTCCTTATCAATACCTGTTGGAGCCTCCACGTACATATAAGGAAGCGATATGCTCAACGTATTGGTTTTACTCTGTGTGAGCACCAGATACCCGGGGAGCCTCCTGGCCTCCGTGTAGGCCAGCGACACACCGCTGTATAGACCACTCTTCTGAAAGGCAGCGATATCCTCCGCGCTGTCAAGCACATTCAGCCCCATCAATGAAACGCGTAGCAATGGAAACAGAGATATGCTTCCAAGGAAAAGACAGACCAATCCCGAAACAAGAAGCGCCATAACCCCAGTCTGGCCACGGCTTAGATTGGAAAGTCTTCGCGCCGTCCATGACTTCATTGCGGGTCACCCTCTTACTTGTCGTCCATCTTGAGCACGGCCAAAAACGCTTCGCTGGGCACCTCCACGGTACCAAACTGGCGCATGCGCTTTTTGCCCTCCTTTTGCTTTTCCAGCAGCTTTTTCTTGCGGGTGATATCGCCTCCGTAGCACTTGGCAAGCACGTCCTTGCGCATGGCCTTGACGGTTTCGCGGGCGATCACCTTGCCGCCGATGGCGGCCTGGATGGGAATTTCAAACAACTGCCGTGGGATAACTTCCTTGAGCTTTTCGGCGATGCTGCGCCCGCGGGGATAGGCCTTGTCCTTATGCACGATGATGGAGAACGCATCGCAAATCTCGCCGTTCAGGAGGATATCCAGCTTGACCAACTCGCTTTCGCGATACCCCTTCAGCTCGTAATCGAAGCTGGCGTAACCGCGGCTGCGGCTTTTCACCTGGTCGAAAAACTCAAAGATGATTTCGTTGAGCGGAATCTCGTAAATGAGCTTTACGCGCTCGCCCTCGTACTGCATATCGATGAAGATGCCGCGCTTATCCACGCAGATATCCATCATCGCGCCCACAAATTCCTGCGGGGTATAGATGGTGGCGGTTACGTAGGGCTCCTCCATATGCTCAATTTCGCCCACATTGGGCAGATTGGAGGGGTTATCGATGGAAAGCTCGGTTCCGTCGGTTTTGAATACGTGATAAATGACGCTGGGCGCTGTGGTAACCAGATCCAGGTCAAACTCGCGTTCCAGCCGCTGCTGGATGATTTCCATGTGCAAAAGCCCCAGGAAGCCGCAGCGGAAGCCATAGCCCAGCGCAACGGAGGTTTCGGGATCAAAGGAGAGGGAGGCGTCGTTCATGCGCAGCTTTTCCAGCGCGTCGCGCAGGTTATCATAATCCGCGCCGTCGGCGGGATAGATGCCGCAAAAGACCATGGGTGTTACCTTGCGGTAGCCGGGCAAGGGCTTCTCGGCGGGACGGGCCGCATCGGTGATGGTATCGCCCACGCGGGTATCGCCCACGTCCTTAATGGAGGCGGAGATGTAACCCACATCGCCGGGGTAGAGGGCGTCGCAGGGGGTGTAGCCGGGACGGAAGGTGCCTACCTCCACAATATCAAACTCGCTGCCGGTTTGCATCAGCCGCATGCGCATGCCGGGCTTTACCGTGCCCTGCATCACGCGCACAAAGCAGATTGCGCCCCTGTAGTTATCGTAAAACGCATCGAAGATCAGCGCTTGCAGGGGCGCGCTTTCATCCCCCCTGGGTGCGGGAATGTGCTTGACAATGGCCTCCAGCACATCCTCGCAGTTCAGGCCGGTTTTGGCCGAAATCAGCGGCGCTTCGGATGCGTCCAGCCCGATTACATCCTCAATCTCCTGCCTTACCTCCTCGGGCCTGGCGGAAGGCAGGTCGATTTTGTTGATGACGGGCACGGTTTCCAAATCGTGCTCCAGCGCCATGTATACATTGGCCCGCGTTTGCGCCTCAATGCCCTGCGTGGCGTCCACCACCAGCAATGCGCCCTCGCAGGCGGCCAGCGCACGGCTGACCTCGTAGCTGAAGTCCACATGGCCGGGAGTGTCGATCAGGTTCAGGGTATAGGTCTCGCCATCCTTGGCGGTGTATTGCATGCGCACGGCCTTGGATTTGATGGTGATGCCGCGCTCGCGCTCCAACTCCATGGAGTCCAAAATCTGCTCCACCATCTGCCGCTGTTCAAAAACGCCCGTCATCTCCAGCAGGCGGTCGGCCAGGGTGCTCTTGCCATGGTCGATATGGGCGATGATACAAAAATTACGGATATGGGAAAGACGGTTCTCGTGCAAAGAAACCCCTCCAAATCTACGGAATACGGCTTTCTTATCATATCGGATTTATTCGTAAAATGCAAGGCGGGAAAGGGGAGCCCTCCCGCAAAAAATGTCGCTTTTCGCTGGTTTTTGCTTGACATGGCCTGCGTGGTTTGATATCGTATTAGAAAATACCGAAAGGCGATGGACAGGAATGATCGTAATCGGGATTTGCGGTGCCAGCGGCAGCGGAAAAAGCACGCTGGCGGAGGAACTGTGTCAGGCCATAGGCAAGGGCTGTACCGTTATTAACCACGACTGCTATTATCGGGATCATCCCAGCCTCACGTTTGAGGAGCGTTCCCAGCTCAATTATGACGAGCCGGAGATTTTCGATCACGATTTGTTTTTGGAGGATATGAAGCTGCTGCTGGATGGCAAGCCCATTACCCGCAAGCGCTATGACTACGCCCAGCACCGCCGCAACGATTCCGACGAGCTGATCTATCCGTCGGACGTGCTGATTATCGAAGGCATTCATGTGTTCTATGACGAGCGGCTTTGCGAGCTCATGTTTTTGAAGCTGTATATGAGCGTGGAGCCGGATATCTGCCTGTTGCGCCGCATTACGCGCGATATCAACGAGCGCGGCCGCAGCATTGAGAATATCTCCGTGCAATACCTTACTACGGTAAAGCCCATGTATGACAAGCATATTCGCAACTATATTGAGCTGGCGGACGTAATTGTGGCCCATGGCGGGCGCAATGCGCGCATTGTGGCAATTTTGGCGGGCTATGTGCGCGACGAACTGCGCTTGCGGGGAGTGGCGGAAGAAGAAACAAACGCATAATAAAGCGGCGGCCATGGCGTGGAAAGAGCGCCATGGCCGCCGCTTTATTCGCTTGTAAGTATGCTAAGGGACAGGGTTCCTTGACGAAAGCGGGAATCAACGCCCCATCAGGCGCTTGCGGCCGTCATCCAGGAACTGGCCCAGGTCGTGCATGTTCTCCAAGGCGCGGCCACAACCCATAACCACATTGGTCTGCGGATCCTCGGCGCAGGAACAGGGCACCTTGAGCGCATCGGCAATGGCTTCGCACAGGCCGAACATTTCAGCGCCGCCGCCTGAAAGCAGAATGCCGTATTCAAAGATATCCGCCGCTAGCTCCGCGGGCGTGTGCTCCAGCACGCCATGAATGCTTTCAATGAGCTGCTGAAGGGGCTCGTCGATGGCCTCGGTGATATCGTCGCTTGTGATACGCATGGTTTTAGGCAGGCCGGTAATCAGGTTTCTGCCCGTTACCTCCATATACAGCTGCTCCGAGCGGGGAATGGCGGAGCCGATGTTAAGCTTGAGCTCCTCAGCGGTGCGCTCGCCAATCAGCAAATTGTGCTTGCGCCGCAGATGGCGGATAATCGCGTCGTCAAAGCGGTCGCCGCCGGTTTTGGCGCAGTCGCTTACAATTACCTTTCCGAAGGAAAGCACCGCGATATCGCTCACACCGGCGCTGATATCCACAATCATGGTGCCGTAGGCCTCATCCATGGGCAAGCCCGCGCCCAAAGCGGCGGCCAGGGAGCGGTTCAAAAGCTGCGTGCGGCGCATACCCGCGTCAAACATCGTGGAAATCAGCGAGCGCTTTTCCATCTCGTTCACCGCCGTGGGCAAAGCCAGAATGGCGCGCGGACGCGCAAACATATGCTTGCCAATGGCCTTGAGCACAAAGCCCTTGAGCATAAAGCTAACCAGCTCATAATCTGAAATGGTACCGTCGCGCAAGGGACGGATTGCCAGAATGTTGCCAGGCGTGCGGCCGATCATGCGCTTGGCTTCCTCGCCAAAGGCCAGGATATCGCGCGTGTCGCGGTCGATAGCCACAACGGTGGGCTCGCGCAACACCACGCCCTTACCCTTCATGTAGATCAGGATTTGCGAGGTGCCGAGATCAATCCCGATATCGCTGATGCTTGCCATTCAGCCATACTCCTTTTCCAGGCGTTTAGGGCACAGCAAAAAAAGCGCATGCGCCCACTTCATAATCTTATTCGCCAAAGAAAAGGCAAATCCTGCTTGAGATGGCAGAAAGACCGCCTCAGCCCCGGTACTTGCGCCGCGTGGCCTCGCCCCCGCGCAGGTGACGGACGGATTTGTTGTACATAAGCACGCCGCGCACCTGGTGGTACAGCGTTTGGTTCAACCGCGGCAGGCGTTCGTCCATATCCTTATGCACAGAGGATTTGCTCATGCCAAAGTATCTTGCCGCATCGCGCACGGTAGCGCCCGTATCGGCAATGTACTGGCCAATGCGTATGCAACGTTCCTGAATGTGCGGATGCACCGTACCATCTCCCCAAAAACATTTGGGAAAGGATATGCGCCCGGCAGGGGTAAATTGCATGGCATGCGCGTTGGCGGCATGAGAAAAGGGGAACCGGCCTCTGGCGCGGTTCCCCTTTTGCATGTTGAAAAGAATGAATTACTTGGCAGCCTTGGCCTTGATGGCGGCGTGGGCGGCGGCCAGGCGCGCGATCGGCACGCGGAAGGGCGAGCAGCTCACGTAGTTGAGGCCAACGTTGTGGCAGAACTCGATGGTGGACGGATCGCCGCCATGCTCGCCGCAGATCCCCAGCTTGATGTTGGGACGGGTCTCGCGGCCCAGCTTCGCGGCCATCTTCACCAGCTTGCCAACGCCGTCCTGATCCAGACGGGCGAAGGGATCGCTCTCGAAGATCTTGTTATCGTAGTAAGCGCCCAGGAACTTGCCAGCGTCGTCACGGCTGAAGCCGAAGGTCATCTGGGTGAGGTCGTTGGTGCCAAAGGAGAAGAACTCGGCTTCCTCGGCGATCTCATCGGCGGTAACGGCGGCGCGCGGAATCTCGATCATGGTGCCGACGTGGTAGTCAAGCTCCATGCCCTGCTCCGCAAAGACCTTCTTGGCGGTTTCCACCACGATGGACTTAACGTACGCCAGCTCCTTCTTGGAGCCAACCAGCGGGATCATGATCTCGGGCACGATGTCGTAGCCGCATTCCTTCTTCACCTTGATGGCAGCCTGCAGCACGGCGCGGGTCTGCATTTCGGCGATTTCGGGATAGGTTACGGCCAGACGGCAGCCGCGGTGGCCCATCATGGGGTTGGACTCATGCAGGGCATTGATCTTGTGGATAACTTCCTCGGTGCTGATGCCAAGGTTCTTCGCCAGACTCTCAATTTCCTCGGTCATGTCCACATGGGGCACAAACTCATGCAGCGGGGGATCCAGATAACGCACGGTCATGGGACGGCCTTCCAGGGCCTTGTACATGGCCTCGAAATCGCTCTGCTGCATAGGCAGAATCTTCGCCAGCGCCTTTTCACGCTGCTCCTTGGTATCGGAGAGGATCATCTCGCGCACAGCCGCGATGCGGTCGGCCTCGAAGAACATATGCTCGGTGCGGCACAGGCCGATGCCCTCGGCGCCGAAGGCCACAGCCTGCTTGGTGTCGCGCGGGTTATCGGCATTGGTGCGCACGGTCAGGGTACGGGCCTTGTCCGCCCAGCCCATGAAGCGGGCGAAATCGCCGGAAATCGCGGCCTCAACGGTCGCGATCTGGCCGTCGTACACATTGCCGGTGGAGCCGTCCAGGGAGATGAAATCGCCCTCGTGATAGGTCTTGCCGGCAACGGTCAGGGTCTTTTCTTCCTCGTTGATCTTCAGCTCGCCGCAGCCTACGACCGCCGCGCGGCCCATGCCGCGGGCAACCACAGCCGCGTGAGAGGTCATGCCGCCGAATACGGTCAGGATGCCCTGGGAGAAGTCCATGCCTTCGATATCCTCAGGCGTGGTTTCGCGGCGCACGAGGATGACCTTTTCCTTGTTCTTGCCATGCTCGGCAGCGTCGTCGGCGGAGAAGTAGATACCGCCGGTCGCGGCGCCGGGGGAGGCGGGCAGGCCCTTGGCAATGACGGTGGCGGCCTTGAGGGCGGAGGTGTCAAAGTTGGGGTGCAGCAGGCTGTCGAGCTGCTTGGGCTCTACCTTCAAAACAGCTTCTTCCTCGCTCAAAACGCCCTCGTCCACCAGGTCTACGGCGATCTTCAAAGCGGCGGCGGCGGTGCGCTTGCCGTTGCGGGTTTGCAGCATGTACAGCTTGCCGCGCTCAATGGTGTACTCCATATCCTGCATATCGCGGTAGTGGGCTTCCAGCTTGCCGGCGATATCGATGAACTGCTGATACACCTCAGGCATCTGCTCCTGCAGGTGAGAAATGGGTTCCGGGGTGCGGATACCGGCCACAACGTCCTCGCCCTGGGCGTTAAGCAGGTACTCGCCATAGAGCTTCTTTTCGCCAGTGGAGGGATTGCGGGTAAAGGCAACGCCGGTGCCGGAGGTTTCGCCCATGTTGCCAAACACCATGCTCTGCACGTTAACGGCGGTGCCCCAGTCGCCGGGGATGTCATTCATGCGGCGGTAGTAGATGGCGCGGGGGTTGTCCCAGCTGCGGAACACGGCCTTCACGGCTTCCATAAGCTGTGTGGTGGGATCCTGCGGGAAATCTACGCCCATATGCTTCTTGTAGATTTCCTTAAAGCGCACCACAACTTCCTTGAGATCCTCGGCGGTCAGGTCGCGGTCGAACTTAACGTTCTTCTTCTCCTTGAACTCGTCCAGAACGGCCTCAAACTCGCTCTTGGGAATCTCCATAACCACGTCGGAGAACATGGCGATGAAACGGCGATATGCGTCATAGGCGAAGTGCTCGTTGTTCGTGAGCTTCGCCAGGCCAACAACGGCCTTGTCCGTCAGGCCCAGGTTGAGGATGGTATCCATCATACCCGGCATGGAGGCGCGAGCGCCGGAACGCACGGATACAAGGAAGGGATTCTCCTCATCGCCAAACTTTTTGCCGGCGATCTTCTCGGTTTCCTTCATCGCGGCAAGAATCTGATCGACGATATCCTGGCCGATAACCTTGCCATCCTCGTAATAGCGGGTGCAGGCCTCGGTAGTAACGGTGAAGCCCTGGGGAACGGGCATGCCAAGGTTGGTCATTTCAGCCAGGTTGGCGCCCTTGCCGCCAAGCAGCTCGCGCATGTTGGCGTTACCCTCTTTGAACAGGTATACATAC
>JALEIQ010000308.1 GCA_022769795.1 Clostridiales bacterium | reverse complement strand
GTGCGCTGGGTGCTGGGCGAGCAGAGCGCCAAGATGCTGCGCGGCAACAGCATGGCCGACGTGATTTTTAACGGCACCGAAAAGCGCAAGCCGCTGAATTACTGCGAAGTTACCCTGGTGTTTGACAATACCGACCATCAGCTTGCCGTAGCCTTTGACGAGGTGAGCATCACCCGCCGCGTATACCGCAGCGGCGACAGCGAATACCTTATGAACGGCGCGGCCTGCCGCCTGAAGGACATCGTGGAGCTGTTCCGCGACACGGGCGTTGGCAAGGAAGGCTATTCCATTATCGGTCAGGGCCGCATCGACGAGATCCTGAGCCAGCGAAGCGAGGACAGGCGAGGCATTTTTGAGGAGGCGGCGGGCATCAGCCGCTTCCGCTCGCGCAAGGAGGAGGCCGAGGGTCGCCTCAAGCGCGCGGATGAAAACCTGGTGCGCGTATTGGACGTGCTTGAGGAGCTGCAAAGCCACCTGACCCCGCTGAAAAAGCAGGCCGATATCGCGAAGGAATACCTTGCCCTGACCGATACGCTCAAGGAGCTGGATGTGCGGCTGTTTTTGCTCAGGCACGGCAGGCTGCACGCCAAGGAAAGCGACGCCGAGCAGGCGCTGCTGGCCGTAAGCGACGCGGTGCACGAGGCCGAGCACGCCCTTGCGGACGCGGCCGCGCGCCGCGAAGAAGGCGAGGCCGAGCAGGAGGCCGTGCAGCAGGCGCTGGCGCAGGCGCACGAAGCGCTGCTTGCGCGCAGCGACGCGCTGCACGCCGCGCGCGAGGCGCTCACCGCTGTGAAAAACCGCCTGGAAAGCGCGGCGGAAGCGCTGGAACGCTTTCAAAGTGAGGAAGAAAGCCTGCGCGCCCGCCTGCGCCTGATTGAGGCCACCATGAACCAGAGCGGCGGCGGCCTTTCGGAGGCGGAAACGCTGCTTTCCAAGGCGCGCGAGGCGCTGGAGGCGCGCAGGGCCGAGCATGCCGCCGCCACCGAAAGCGCACAGGCGCTGGAGGACGAGCTCACGGCGCACAAGGCGTATATTATGGAGCGCATGAACCGCATGCAGAGCGTGCGCACCTCTCAAGCGCGTCAAAGCGCCATGCAGCAGCAAATGACGGCACGCCGGGGCGAAATCAGCCAGCAGCTTTCACAGGAAGAGGAGCGCGAAAAGGAGCTTGCGGGCGCGCTTGCGCAGGCCAGGGACAACCTTGCGGCGGAGCAGGGCCGCCTGGACGGGCTGCGGGCCGGGGCCGAAAGCTTTGAGCAAAGCACCAAGCAGCTGCTTCAGGATATTCTGGCCCGCCAAAAGCAGATGCAGGAGGACTTGCAAAGCGCGAGGGCCATCGATACGCGCCTGAGAACCCTCAAGGAATTGCAGGACGGGTACGAAGGGTATCAATACGCCGTGAAAAATGCGCTCACCTACGCGCGCCGCAATCATCTGTCGGGCGTGCATGATGTGGTGGCTATGCTTTTGCATGTGCCGCGCGAATATGAAACCGCCATGGATATGGCGCTTGGCGGGGCCATGCAGAACATCGTGACCCAAACCGAGCAGGACGCCAAGCAGATGATCGATTACCTGCGCCAAAACCATCTGGGCCGCGCCACCTTTTTGCCGTTGAGCACCGTGTGCGGGCGCACGCTCAACCCGCGGGAGCGCGAGGTGCTGCGTATGCCCGGGTGCATAGGCGTTGCCAGCGAGCTGTGCGGGTACGACCCCGTTTACAAGGATATCGTGGAAAGCCTGCTGGGCCGCACCGTGGTAGCCAGGGATCTGGACAGCGGCATCGCCATCATGCGGGCGGGCGGGCACGCCTTCCGCCTGGTAACGCTGGCGGGCGACGTGATGCACTCCGGCGGCAGCATGACGGGCGGTAGCATACAGCAAAAGGCGCAGAACCTGCTGGGCCGCGAGCGCGAGATGAAGGAGCTTGCCGCAAAGCTTGAGGAGCTTACCGCCCGCGCGCAGACCGCCCAAAGCGAGGTGGCGGATATGGAAAGCCGCCGCGCCGGGGAAAAGGAGCGCCGCGAGAACGCCCAGTACGAGCTGCACCAGCAGGAAATCGCCGTGGCGCGCGATACGGAGCGCCTAAAGAGCGCCCAGGCGGATTACGACGCGCATACCGGCAGGCTGGAGGGGCTGCGCGCGGCCATCGCTCAGCTGGATGAAAGCCTGGAGCAGATTGCCGGGGAGCTCAAGCGTATCGAGGAGGAAAGCACGCAGGAGGAAACCGGCACGGACGAGCTGAACGCCCGCACGGAGGCGCTTTCCGTCAAGCTGGATAAGGCCCGCCGCAAGCGGGAGGACGCGCAGGAGCTTTTGACCGACGCGATGCTTACCCTGCAAAACGCGGAGCACGACGTGGAGCGCATCCAGCGCGACCGTAAGCGGCTGGACGGCGACCGCGAAGCCTGCCAAAGCGAGTTAGAGGCGCTTTCCAAGCGCAGGGAGCAAACCCTTGCCGCGCAGGAGATCGCGAAGGCCGACGGGCAGGCCGCCGAGGGCGAGATTGCCTGCTGCGAGCGCCGCCTGGAGGAAGCGCGGGAGATGGTTTCCCAAACCGAGCTCAGCCGTGACCAGAAGCAAAGGGAGCTGAAGGAAATCCAGGGTGAAATGGACGCGGCGCAGCAGCTGCTTGGGCATGAAACCGAGCGCATGCACCGCCAGGAGCTGGCGCTGGGCCGTATCCGCGCGGAACTGAGCCAACTGAATGACCGCCTGTGGAATACCTACGAGCTCAGCTACGCGGGCGCTGTGGAGGCGATGGAGGAATACGACCGCAGGCGTGAGGCCGACGCGCCCGCCCCGGGCGAAACCCTGGCGGCTGCGTTTGACGAAAACGCGGCGGACGACGAGGCGCGCCGCATCCGCGACCGCATCCGCGCGATGGGCGCGGTCAACGTGGGGGCCATTGAGGAATACGCGCAAATGTACGAGCGCTTCACCCAGCTGGATGCGCAAAAGACCGACCTGGAACGCGCCAAGGGCGATTTGCAGGCCCTGATCGCGCAGCTGCTGGAACAGATGGAAACGGTTTTTGTGGGGCAGTTCAGCACCCTACAGGGCTATTTTGCCGAAACCTTCACCCGCCTGTTTGGCGGCGGCTATGGCGAAATCAGCCTGAGCGATCCCAAGGATCCGCTGAACTGCGGCATTGAGATCATCGTGCAGCCGCCGGGAAAGAAGCGGCAGCTTTTGAGCCTGTTCTCCGGCGGGGAGCGCGCGCTTACCGCCATCGCCATCCTGTTTGCCATGCTCAAGCTCAAGCCCACCCCGTTTTGCATCCTGGACGAGATTGAGGCGGCGCTGGACGACGCGAACATCAGTTATTTTGCGGACTATTTGAAGGAGTTCAGCCAGGATACGCAGTTTATTGTGGTCACGCACCGCAAGGGCACCATGGAGCGCTGCGACACCCTCTTTGGCGTGGCCATGGAGGAGCGCGGCGTGAGCAGCATGGTGAGCGTAAACCTGACCGATTATGAATAAGGAGGCATTGGCATGACCGAAAAAAAGGGATTGTTTTCCCGCCTGCGCGACGGGCTGTTCAAGAGCCGCGAGCATATGGCCGTGGCTATGGACGCGGCGGTGAGCGAGCATCGGCCCATTGACGAGGACTTCTACGACGACCTGCTGGACGCGCTGATTTTGAGCGATATGGGCGCGGCCTGCGCCACCGAGGCCATCGACAAGCTGCGCGAGCGGGTGAAGGCGGAAAAGCTCAAGGAGGCGCAGGAAGCCAAGGCCGTTCTGAAACAAATTCTGGTGGAGATGCTGGAGGTGGGAAAGCCCGCCCTGCACTGGCCCATGGTGATTCTCATGGTGGGTGTGAACGGCGTGGGCAAGACCACCACCATCGGCAAGCTGGCGCTGCGCTTTCAGGGCCTGGGCCGCACCATCATCCTTTGCGCGGCGGATACCTTCCGCGCCGCCGCCGCCGAGCAGCTACAGGTATGGTCCGAGCGGGCGCGTTGCCCCATTGTGCGTCACAAGGAGGGGGCCGACCCCGCGGGCGTGGTGTTTGACGGCGTGCAGGCAGCCAAGGCGCGCAACGCCGACCTGCTCATTGTGGATACGGCGGGCCGCCTGCACAACAAAAAGAACCTGATGGACGAAATGGAAAAGATGCGCCGCGTGATTGACCGCGAATACCCGGAAGCCACGGTGCGCTGCCTGCTTGTGGTGGACGCAACCACCGGCCAGAACGGCCTTACCCAGGCGCGCGCCTTCCGCGAGGCGGCGGGCATCAACGGCATTGTGCTTACCAAGCTGGATGGCACGGCCAAGGGCGGCATCGCCTTCTCCATCGTGCGTGAGCTGGGCGTGCCGGTGATGTACGTGGGCGTAGGCGAGGGCATCGAGGACCTGCAATCCTTTAACGCCAAGGAGTTTGTGGATGCGCTGTTTGAATAGCCGACTGGGCCGTAAAAGGGGGCATGCCTGATGATGCTGGGCTCGTTTTACTTTAAGCAAAAGGCGCGCGACGCGTTGCGCGGCAACTGGCAAACGGCGCTGGTGGTTACGTTTTTCGCGGGCGTGCTTACCACCGCGCTGAGCGTTGTGCAAAGCGTGAACGCGCCTGATCCGCTGGTGTATTTCAGCTATGGCCAGTATGACCAGTTCTATGTGGAGCTTATGAAGGTGCCTGACGCCACGTGGGTGGCTCTGGGCGTTTTGGGCCTGGCGTCGCTGCTGTTGACGCCCGCGCTGTCGTTAAGCTGCGACCGCTATTTCCTCCAACGCCTTCAGGGTGGGGAGCTTGGCGTGCGCGAGGGTCTGCTGGGCCGTATGGGGATATGGCATAAGGCGCTGTGGCTACAGGTAATCATGGGCGTGAAAATTTTTCTGTGGTCTATTTTGCTGGTGGTTCCGGGCATTCTTGCGGCCATCCGTTACAGCATGGCTCCCTATTACCTGGCGCAGGATCCGCAGATCAGCCCCTCTGAGGCGCTTGAGAAAAGCAAGGCCGTGATGAAGGACAAGAAAATGGCGTATTTCTCGCTGTGCATCAGCTTTATTGGCTGGTCGCTGGCGGCCAATGTGGCGCAGGTTTTTTTGATGGCGTTCAGCACCGTTGTGGCGCTGGTGGGCGCACAGTTTATGCAGTTGGCCATTTCCGTGTATATGAACGCGGCGTGCGCCTCGTTCTTCCTGACGGTGAGCGACGAAAAGGGCATGAGCGACGCCAGGCGCGAAATGCGCGAACGCCTGCGCGAGATGGGCATGGATGAAAGCGCCATCAACCAGGCGGGCTTTGGCGAGGAACCCCGCGGCGAAACGGAAAATGATGAAAGCGGAGATGAAATGCAATGAGCCTGTTTTGGCGCAGAAAAAAACCGGCTGCGCCCACGTTGCCCGCGTTACAGACCGAGCGGCTGGTGCTGCGCGGCTTTGACCCCAACGACGCTGTGGATGTATTTGCCTATGCCAAAAGCGAGAACGTGGGCCCCAGGGCGGGCTGGCAGCCTCATCAAACGCTTGAGGACAGCCGCCGGGTGGTGGATATGTTCATCCGCGAGGGCGAGGTTTGGGCCGTGGTGGAGAAGCGCAGCGGACGCGTGATCGGCTCGGTGGGGCTGCACAAGCGGGTGGGCAGGCGCTGCATGGAAGGCGCGCGGGAGCTGGGCTACGCCCTGGGCGAGGAATACTGGGGCCAGGGCTACGGCATGGAGGCAAGCAGCGCGGCGCTGCGTTACGCCTTTGAAACGCTCGACTGCCCCATGGTATGCGTGAGCCATTTTCCCTTCAACCAGCAAAGCAAGCGGCTGATTAAAAAGCTTGGGTTTGTGTACGAGGGCACGCTTCGCCGCACCTGGAAGCTACCCGACGGCTCCTATACGGACGAGCTGATGTACAGCATGCTCAAGGAGGAGTATGAAGCGCGGAACGGAGGATGCCCATGCCGCCCCTGAAGGCCTACAGCACGGATTTGCCCTATAGCTATGCGCCGGGCGTGTTTCCCTCCCTGGCGCTGATGCGAAACGCGCCCGAGCGCGCCCTGCGCCTGCTGCTAAGCGAACGGGCGCAGGGGGAGGGCGTGGAAAAGCTGCGCGCCCTGTGCCGCGAGCATCACGTGCGCGAGGAGATCGCGGGCAAGGCGCTTGCGCGCATCAGCGGCAAGCAAAACTGCTACGCCGCCGTCGTGTTTGAAAAATGGCAGAGCGGCCTTGCGCCCGACGCGCCGCATGTGGTGCTTCACCATCCCATGGACGAGGGCAATCTGGGCACCATCCAGCGCACGCTGCTGGGCCTGGGCATTCCGGATATCGCGGTGATTCGCCCGGCGGCGGATGTGTTTGATCCCAAGGTGGTACGCGCCACCATGGGCGCGATATTCTCCCTCAGGGTAAAGCAGTATGAGGATTTTGCTAGCTACCGCGCGGAGCATCCGGGCCATGCGCTCTATCCGTTCATGCTGGATGGCTCGGCGCTGCTGGAGGAGGCGTGCCGCAGCGTGCAAACGCCTTACGCGCTGGTGTTTGGCAACGAGGGTAGCGGCCTGCCGCCGGAATTTGCCGCGATGGGACGCGCCGTGCGCATCCCGCACAGCGATCAGATAGACTCGCTCAACCTGTCCATTGCGGTGGGCATCGGCGCGTATGCCTTTGTGCACGCGGCCGGGCGGGGAAAGGAAGGAACAAGCCATGAAACGGGAATATGAGAATGCCGCGGAGCAGCTAAGGAGCTGCCTGCGCTATTTGAAGGAGGCCGCGCGCCTGCGCCCCGGCGCGACGGTTGTGCTGGGATGCTCCACCAGCGAGGTGGCGGGCGGGCACATCGGCCATGACAGTGTGCCCGAGCTGGGCGACGCGCTAGCCGAGGCCATGATTGAAACCTGCCGGGAGCTGGAGCTGTGCCCGGTGTTCCAATGCTGCGAGCATTTGAACCGCGCGCTGGTGATGGAGCAGGAGCTGCTTGACCGCCTGCGCCTGACCCAGGTGAACGTGATGCCCGTGCCCAAGGCGGGCGGCAGCGCGGGAGCCGCGGCGTACCGGCGCTTGTGCGAGCCCGCTGTGGCTGTGAGTATCCAGGCGGACGCGGCCATCGACGTGGGCGACACGCTGGTGGGCATGCACGTGCGGCCCGTGGCCGTACCTTTGCGCATGGGCGAGGGCGAAACCAGGGTGGGGGAGGCCCACGTGGTGATGGCCTACTCGCGCCTGCCTTTCATAGGCGGGACACGCGCGCAGTACCCGGAAAAATAGAGATTGCGAGGTGCGCGGGAGGCTCCGCCTCCCGCACCCACCGCCTAAGGGCTTCGCCCTTAGGAAGCCCGTTTTTGCCCGCGCTTTGCGCGGGCAATTTTGG
>JALEIQ010000291.1 GCA_022769795.1 Clostridiales bacterium | reverse complement strand
TGCATATCGAAGAAGGTGATGGAGGGGCTGCCCAGGAAGAAGGCGACAAACTGATTGGCGGGGTTGGTATACATCTTCTGCGGGGTGGTGACCTGCTGGATGGAGCCGCTCTTCATCAGAACGATCTCGTCGGTAATGCTCATGGCTTCTTCCTGATCGTGCGTGACGAAGATGGTGGTTACGCCGGTTTCCTGCTGAATCCGGCGAATCTCGCTGCGCATTTCCAGACGAAGCTTGGCGTCAAGATTGGAAAGCGGCTCATCCAACAGCAGCACGTCCGGACGCTTTACCAACGCGCGGGCGATAGCCACGCGCTGCTGCTGGCCGCCGGAAAGCTGGCCGGGCTTGCGCTTGAGAAGATCGCCAATTTGCAGAAGCTGCGCCATCTCCGCGGCGCGCTTTACACGCTCGGCGCGCGGAACACCCATGTTTTCCAACGGGAAGCAAATATTCTGCTCAACCGTCATATGAGGGTACAGCGCATAGTTTTGAAAGACCAGGCCAATGCCGCGATTTTCGGCCTCGACGTCAGTCATGTCTTTATCGCCGAAAAAAATCCTGCCGGAAGTAGGCTTTTCCAGACCTGAAATCATATATAGAAGCGTGCTCTTGCCGCAGCCGCTGGGGCCCAGAAGGCCGGTTAGCTTTCCATCCTGAATTGTGAGATTTAAATGATCCACGGCAGTAACATTGCCAAACGTTTTGGTCAAATTCTCAAAACGGAGTATCATAACGCAGTCATCACCTTTCGTATCCCATACACCTAATTGTATTTGTTCCCATATACGTTGTCAAGCGCTGAAAGGAAAATTCGGGTTAACTTTTATTGATAATTGCCGTAAAATGTGCGGGAAAACGGTAGCCTGACGAACGAAAATCCTGTAAGATTAGAAAGCCGGACAGGAAGAAAATGCTGTTGGACGTTGCCGCGAGGAATAGGGTGTGGTCTTTCTTAAAGGCTGAACTGATGATGGCGGCAGCAAATATGGAAGGCGGGAGGATCGGCATGGAATTCCTTAAAATATTGTTTTGCAGCAAGAGCAGAAGGGCGTTGTGCAACGACCGGATTCACAGGCATCGCGGTTGGAGCCTGTTTTACCTCATATCCGGCAAAGCGCATGTGGTGGTGCTGAGCGATAACAAGGAAAAGGCGATAGATATCAATCCCGGCGAATTCGTGTTTCTGGCTTCCCGGGTGCCTCACCGCCTGCGCATTGCGGACGATCATACCTACATTGTGCATTTGATGCTGTATCCTTGCGGCGAGGAGGAGGCTGCCCTCTCGCTCAAGCAGCTGAAAGCCGCCAGCGAGGAAGCCTTTCGAATGATTTGCAAACCGGCGCTTTTTGTGCGCGCCAGCGATCTGAACAACATGCTGATTAACACGCTTACAGAGGTGCTGCTCAATTTCGATTTTTGCCGTAAGGAGGAGGGCCTTTCGGCGGTTCCGGGGCTGATGCTGCAAACCATGCTGATTGAGATTGCCTACCTGTGCAAGCAAAATCTGGAGCCAAGGGTGGACCGGCATGTGAACCAGGCCATAGCCTATTTGAAGCGGCATAGCACCGAGGTTGTGCGCGTGGCGGACGTGGCGGATGAAGCGGGCGTTCATCCGGCCTATTTGCAGCGCATATTTAAGGAACGCATGAAAATGAGCATGATGGAATATCTTGTGCAATACAGAGTGGGCAGAGCTCGTCAGCTGTTGCTGAACACCAGCTTTCCCATTATTGATATCGCGTTGGAATGCGGTTTTGCCAACAGGCAGCATTTTTCACGCTGCTTCCGGCAGCAGGAGGGCATAACGCCGTCCGAATTCCGTATGCGCAATAAGATTCGCTCTGACGATACGATTTACGTGCGTACAGAAAAAGACAAACCGGATGATATTATTGAGTTATAAACCGGGCGAACCACAGATTCCAAAATGAAAAAGGTTGCGATTTGTTCCATTCTCGCCGGAAAGGGTACTGATTTGTTCCATCTTTCCGGCGAGTTTGTTTTATGATAAGCGCACAGAGCAAATGCCAGATTTGGCGAACTGAAAACCACATGAGAAAGGAATGGATGCTATGAAACGTACTACTTCCCGGATGATCGCTCTGGTTCTCTCTATGTTGCTAGTGCTTGCCGTGGTGCCTGCCGCTTCCATAGCGGAAGGTGAAAACCAAAAGATTACCATGCTGTTTAGCGCCGGAGGCTCGGGTAAAGCAATTGCGGCGGCAGCCGAACGCTTTACCGCCGAAACCGGTATTCAAACCGAGGTACTGCTGTTCTCCCTCAATGAAGTGTATGAAAAGCAGATTCTTTCCCTCTCCAATGGCACAAACGATATCGATATCGTAGCCATCAACGATCCTTGGGTGCCGCTGATGAAGGAGTATCTGGAGCCGCTTGAGCTGGATCAGGGCATGCTGGACGCGTTCATTCCCGGCATGCTGAATACCTTTGCGGAAAACGGCGTTGTTTACGGCGTGCCGGTGCGTATGGGCGGCGATGTGATTACCTATCGCAGGGACGTGCTGGAAAGCCTGGGCGTGGATCCCGCGAGCCTGAAAACGTGGGAGGACGTATATCAGCTGGCTCTGCGCATGACCGATAAGGAAAACAGCCAGTACGGCTGGTCGATGGGCCTGGTGGAGCCCAGCAATGTGGTGAAGGCATGGTATGAATACCTGATTTGCTATGGCGGCTACATTGTTAACGAAACAGAGGACGGCTTGGGGCTGACAAGGCCGGAAGCCATCGCGGCCACGAAGATGTTCGTTAAATTTGTGCGGGATTGCTGCCCGCCGGATGTGCTGAACTACTCCTTCAACGATCAGGTTGATTCCATGAAGATGGGCCAGGCGGATATGGGCCTGCTGTGGACAAGCCGCTATCCCTCCGTGAACGCCGCGGATACCGAGGGCTACGGAAAGTGGGACGTGTTGCCCATCATGCCCGCGCCCGAGGATGGCTCGCTTGAAAACGGCGTTGCATGCGTTGACGGCTGGGCGGTTGGCATCAGCAAATATTCCGAAAACAAGGAAGCGGCAAAGGCGTTTATTGAATACATCGGCTCCTATGACGAGCAGCTGCGCCTTGCTACCGAAAACTCCAATTCGCCCACGATTGCCTCTATCTATGACGCGCCGGAATATCTGGCGGTGATTCCTCAAGCGGAGAATATGAACAAGGCGCTCCAGCTTGCTACGCCGCGGCCGCAGAAGGTATATTTCAACGAGCTTCAGGAGGAAATCGCCCTGTACGTGAAGCTGGCCTGCCTGGGCGATATGACCGTGGAGGACGCGCTGGCCGCCTGCGAAAAGAACTGTATGGAGATTCTGGAAAGCTATCAGTAACACGCCTTAGAAAGACATGGCCTAAGGCGGAAGGCACTTCCGCCTTAGGCGTGCCCGTTATACCCGGGGGTGCATTATGCGAAATCAACGTACACTTTCCGATCACCGCTACGCCATGCGGTATATTTATCCCGCGTTCTTTATGCTTGGCCTTGTGCTGCTGCTGCCGCTGGGCTTCAGCATCGTGGCCAGCCTGATGCGCTGGAATTTGGTTCCGCGCCGCGTGAAGTGGCTGGGCCTGGATAATTATATCAAGATTTTTCAGGACGCCGAGGTGTGGCATTCCGTATGGCTGACGCTACAATTCACCGTGCTCAGCGTAAGCCTGGAAATGCTGTTTGGATTCCTTATCGCCATGTTCCTCAACGTTGATTTCCGCGGCTGCAAGTTTGTGCGCGTTGTTGTGCTGCTGCCAATGATGCTATCGCCTACGGTGGTTGCACTGGTGTTCAAGCTTATGCTCAATTATGACCGCGGCGTGATTAACGAGGTGCTTTCCGCCCTGTTCGGCAGGGCGGCGAGGCAGGTATGGCTGGGGAAGGACTGGGCGTTTTTCTCCGTACTCGCGGTGGATATATGGATTAACACATCCTTTGTGGTGCTGAACGTATTGGCCGGCTTACAGAGCGTTTCGGTGGATATCATGGAGGCCTCGGTCATTGATGGGGCCAATGCCTGGCAGCGCGCCACGCGCATCACGATTCCGCTGATTAAGCCGGTGCTGCTGGTAGCGCTCATTTTCCGCACAACCTTTGCGCTGCGCAATTTTCCTATTGCCTATGTGCTTACCGGCGGAGGGCCTGCGAACTACACGCAGTTCTATGCCCTGGAGCTCTATAAGGAAGCCTTTACGAAATATAACGTCGGTTATGCGTCCGCGCTTAGCTGGTTGTTGATTGCCATTACCTTCTGTTTAAGCGTTGCTTATACCAAATTGACTATGAAAGGGGAAAAATGATATGCCTATTGTAAACAAGAACTATGACGTAGTGGTGGTTGGAAGCGGCCCCGCGGGAATCGGCGCCGCGCTGGCCGCCGCGCGCACAGGCGCCAAGACACTTATTATTGAAAAGCATTCCTATCTTGGCGGCATGATGACCGGCGGGCTAGTAACGGGCTTTCACGGCATGCGCGTACACCAGGGCCATTATTCCAAGGGGCCCGGCTCCATGCTTATGACCGATAAGCACACCCCGCTGGTGGTGAAGGGCATTGCGCTGGAAATGTGCAACCGGCTGAAGGAGGTAGGCGGCGCTTATACGGAGATTGACGACCCTCCCATGCGCGTGGAATTTGATCCCGAAGCGCTGATACCGATCCTGTTTCAGATGTGTCAGGAAAGCGGCGTGGATATCTTGCTGGATTCCATTGCCTTTGGCCTGGAGATGGATGGAGATCGCATCGATTTTATCAAGGTTGCCAACAAGTCCGGCGAGGTGCATATCCACGCAAAGGCGTTTGTTGACGCGTCCGGAGATGGCGACCTGATTGAGTGGTCCGGCGCGGGTTTCCATATGGGAACCGGCGAGGAGCACCGCTGCATGCCGCTTACGATTTACATGGTTCTTGGAAATGTGGATCTGCAAAAGCTGCTGGATTATTATAAGCAGAATCCGGACGACCTGGACATAGGCGATCCCGAAAAATGGCAGAACCTGTTTGACCAGGGAGCGCCCATTGCGCTTATGGGGCTGCACAAGCTATTGGTAAGCGCGGGAAAAGACCATCTGTATCCTATGCCGCTTGGCTGCGAGAATGAAATCGCCATTCCGATTTTTGATATTCAAACCAGCGTTTTGCCCGCCAACACCTGCAAACTGCTGGTGGATATGGCCTATGGCATAGATCTGACCAATGGCGACGATTGGAGCCGCGCGGAAATTGATATCCGCACCAACCAGCTTCCCGGCATCC
>JALEIQ010000231.1 GCA_022769795.1 Clostridiales bacterium | reverse complement strand
CCTGTCATGGCTTTGAAACCGCGTTGAAAAGCCATATGCTTAAAGAATGCATGAATAGACGAATTGCTTGGTTAAAGAAGGAAATCAGTCAGTAAATTTCTACCACATCGTTGCTATTCCATCAACCCAAGCTTTCTAAGCCTGGCCCTAATTCCGCCCGGGTTTCGCTCATGCCGTCTGGCAATCTCCGCCACGGGCAGCTCGCTTTCAAACTCATCCTTGAGCAGGCTTTCCTCCTGCTCCGTCCAGCCCCTTCCCACAGCTGCCTTTCCCAGCGGCCGTTGCGGCTTGTCATCTTCCAAATAGGCTTCAAACGCCTCGTTCGGCTCCCGTCCCTCGTGAATAACAGCCAAGAAAGCCTTCCCGTACTTTTCCTGCTTTGCCAGTCCAACGCCAGACACATCCAAAAACGCGTCCATATTTTCCGGACGCTTTTTCACCATATCACGCAGCGAAGCATCCGAAAACACGGTGTAGGCGGGCGCATGCCTTTGCGCGGCCAGCAGGGAACGGAGCGTTTTCAGGTTTTCCAGCAGCGCGCGTTCCCAGGCGTTCATTCCATCGTCCACGTTTGCGCCCGCCAGCCTGCTTGCCTCTTTGCGCATTCTGCGTTCCTCGCGCGCAATCGCGCGGGCTTCGGCGGCCTTTGGCTGTTTTGCGCGCCCGGTATCCACCTCAAAAGGGGTGCCGTTGCATACGGAGCAGTTATCGCATCGCTCGGGTACGCCCGTTTCTCCAAAATAGCGCAGAATAAACCCGCGCAGGCATCCTTTGCTGGTAGCATAAAACGTCATTTGCTTTAAACGATCCAAATCCCGCTTGGTAAGCTCCTGCCGTTGTTCAGCGGTTAATTCGGGATTTTCATCGCTATGCTCGATCATCCATTTCCCCGTTATCACATCCTGGCCGCTGTACAGCAGCAGGCATTCGGCCGGTTCTCCGTCCCTTCCGGCGCGTCCGGCTTCCTGATAATAGCTTTCCAGGTTGCGGGGCATGTTGTAATGCACCACAAAGCGCACGTTGGATTTGTCAATGCCCATGCCAAAGGCGTTTGTGGCAACCATAATTTTGGCTTTATCGTATTGAAAGGCGTCCTGATTCCGCCTGCGTTCTTCATCCGTCAGGCCCGCATGATAGCGTGTGGCGCTAAATCCGGCATAGACCAGCTTCTCCGTTACTTCTTCCACTGTGCGGCGTGTGTTACAGTATACGATGCCGCATTCATCCCCCATATCTTCCAGAAAAGAACACAGCATTACAAACTTATTGCTTGGCTTTACGCTGGTAAAATGCAGGTTAGGCCGGTTATAGCCGGTCGTTACGCAATAAGGCTCCACAAGGCGCAGCATTTTTATAATATCATCCCGCACCTGCGCGGTAGCTGTTGCGGTAAACGCCGCCACCGGCGGACGGGTAGGCAGCTTTGCCACAAATTCTGCTATGCGCAGATAGCTTGGTCGGAAATCCTGACCCCATTGCGATACGCAGTGCGCCTCGTCCACAGCCAGCAGGGAAATATGCGACTGCTGGGCAAAGGCCACAAACTGCGGCATATCCAGCCGCTCAGGCGCAACATAGATGATCTTATACGCCCCATTGGCCGCCCGGCGAATCGCCTCGGCCTGCTGGCCCGGCGTGAGGCTGCTGTTAATATAGGCCGCCGCAACGCCGGAGGCCTTTAGCGCCATCACCTGATCCTTCATCAAGGAGATCAGCGGGGAAACCACCAAAGCGATTCCTTCCAGCATAAGCGCCGGTAGCTGATAGCATATGGATTTGCCCGCGCCTGTAGGCATAATGCCCAGCACATCATAGCCGTCCAGCAATTCGTTAATCAGCTTTTCCTGCCCTTCGCGGAAATGATCATGTCCAAAAACCGTTTTCAGGATATCCAGTTTGTTCAAGGGCATTCTGCCCCTTTCTGCCTATGTTTCTCAAAAAAGCATCCAAAATTGGGAAGAAACGCTTGACTTGCCCCGTTTCATACCTGTAACATCCCTATTGTATCACGAACCTAAGAAAAGAGGAAGAAGTCATGCGTAAACTTCGGATGCGCTCCCTGGCACTGCTTGTTGCTCTCGTTCTGCTCGCCTGTTCCCTCCCGCTTGCCGCCTTTGCCGACGGCGGGGACGTCTATATCAATAACCCCGATCCCAAAGACCGCCTGCATCTGCGCAAGAGCCCCAGCACAACCGCCGAATCGCTGGGAAAGTACTATAACGGCGCGCCTATCACCGCCCTTGAGGATAACGGGAAGGGCTGGGTGCGCGTGCGTGTCGGAAATGGAAACGGCTCACTTACCGGATGGATGCAAAAGAAGTATCTATCCCAAACGCTGATTCCAAGCGCGATGCCTCAATGCGTCTGTTATGAAAAGACGGTCGTGTATCAGCAACCCTCCCGCACATCGTCCTGCAAAACGTTGGAAACGAATACATCCGTATCGCTTATGGGCTTCAGCGACACATGGTGGCACATTCTGGCTGTCCCGGAATATCAAAGCGCCTATACCTGTTTTATTCCCGCCAACACAACCGCGCTCGCCCTCGTCCACGACGAAAACCCGACTATCAGGGCTCATGTCAGCAATCCCAATAAGAACGATCGCCTGCATCTTCGTCAAACGCCCAGCAAGGATGGCAAGGATCTTGGCAAGTACTATAATGGGAGCGTTGGCACCGTGCTGGGCTATTCCGAGGACGGCAAGTGGGTCAAGGTGGATATGTACGGCAGGCAGGGGTATATGCTTAGAACCTATCTTACGCTTGAGGGCGAGGTGAATCACGCATACTATGGCATTCCCACAATCCATCTAACCGCAAGGAATGCCAGTCTGTATGAATCCCCCGACGCAAACAGCAGTCATCGGGCTTTGCAGCAGGCGATTGAGCTTAAGGTATTGGGTCTGATTGATACGGAATGGCTGCATGTAAACGCGGATGGCGTTACTGGCTTTGTGAAATGGGCGGATACGGACTTTCCCAGAACCGGGTATTAAAGAATAGAGCTGAAAGGCCGTCCGTGGCATGCGGACGGCCTTGTTTCATTGATAAAAAGGAAACCACCAGCTA
>JALEIQ010000342.1 GCA_022769795.1 Clostridiales bacterium | reverse complement strand
GGACGAGGTGATCGAGCTGCTTTTGATCGCCATGCTGTGCAAGGGCCATGTGCTGATTGAGGACGTGCCCGGCACGGGCAAAACCACGCTGGCGAGCGCGCTGGCTAAATCGCTGGATTGCTCGTTTAACCGCATCCAGTTTACGCCGGACGTGGTGCCCAGCGATGTGACCGGCTTTACCATGGTCAACTTCAAAACCGGCGAGATGGAGTTCCGCCCCGGCGCGATCATGTGCCAAATCGCCCTGGCGGACGAAATCAACCGTACCTCGCCCAAAACGCAGAGCGCGCTATTGGAGGTAATGGAGGAGTACCAGGTAACCGTGGACGGCGTGACGCATCCGCTGCCCAAGCCCTTTATGGTGCTGGCCACCCAAAACCCCAGCGAGTTTGTGGGCACCTATCCCCTGCCCGAGGCGCAGATGGACCGCTTCTTCCTGCGCATATCGATGGGATACCCCACGCTGGAGGAGGAAATGGCCGTTCTGGAGCGCTTCAGCGGCACGGTAAAGCCCCAGGCCGGGCTGACCCCCGTGTGCTCCGCCCGCGACGTGATTGAGATGCAGGACATGGTGGGCACCGTGTACTGCTCCAAGGAGGTGCGGCACTACGTGGCCAACATCGCCGCCATGACGCGCACGCATCCCAGCCTACAATTGGGCGTGTCCACCCGCGGCGCGATTGCGCTGATTCGCGGCGCGCAGGCATGCGCGCTGCTCAACGAGCGCGATTACATCCTGCCCGAGGACGTGCAGCGCATGGTGCTGCCCGTGCTGGCGCACCGCATCACGCCCAACCCCGAGGCCAAGATGAAGGGGATTTCCGCCGAGCGAATTTTAATTGCCGTGGTGGAGAATGTGCCGGTGCCGTTGAGGTTGAGCTGAGGCTTTTTTTGCGGGCTGGCCGCCCGCGGGGGCTTTGGGCTTCGCCTTTTTGCGGGGTGGCCCCCGCGGGGCTTAAATCCGCATTCTTGCGGAAGCGGTTCCGCGAAACAGGGTGGGGGCTACGCGCCCCCA
>JALEIQ010000218.1 GCA_022769795.1 Clostridiales bacterium | reverse complement strand
TGGCGGGCTGCTCATAATAGGCGTAGGGCAGCAGCAGGCAGGTGTGAAGGGCCACGCACGGCTCAATGTGCAGCACGCCGGGGGTTTTGTCCAGGCCAAGCTGGCGGGCGCGTTCAACGGAAACGGTATATCCAAAACGCGCGCCGCCGCCGGGCTGCCCAAATACGCTGATGCGCACGGCGGGCAAATGCTCCAGCCAGGCGGCCACGTGCTCCTGCTCGGTTCGGTCGCGGCTGATGAAGCCGTCGCGCCCCACCTGGAGGGCGAAGCATTCCGGAAGGGTGGCAAGCTCAATGCGTCCGGTTTGCGCCGCCGCACGCTCGATGGCCCGCTCAAACCACAGAATGTCCTGGGAGAGCCGCTCATAGCGCAGGGCGGTTTCCAGGGCCGCCTCGCGCTGGTAGGTCAGCTTTTTGGCAATGCCCCGGCAGGTTTCGCCCTGGGGAGAAAACTGCTTTGCAATCTCCTTCAGCGGCATTTCCATGCTGCGGTACTTTTTGTAGCTGATCAGGCGGATAACATCCTCCGCGCCGTAGGGGCGGCATGCGGCTCCGCCCTTTTTGGGGCCGATTACGCCCTCGCGCTCAAAGAAATGCAGCGCGGCGGGGGTTAGGCCCAGCGTGCGGGCCACGTCGCCAATGCCGTATTTCATACGCATCTCCTTTGCAAAGCGAATATCGAAAGTTACTTTTGATGGATGACGGAAGCATGCGCCGCCATTCCAACCAGCCGCGCCAACGAATGTGGATTGTAGCGGTACGCCAAAAGCCGCGCCCTGCTTCCTGCGCTCCAATATAGCGAAGGATACGATTTTCCGTCGCGTTCCTTCCTCTATTGTAAAGGTTTTTGAAGGTATTTGCAAGGGAAACTGGAAATGCGAGGCTTTCCTGGCTTTGCAAACCGCGCGAAGCGGAGTATAATAGGAAAGCGCGCGTGTTTTGCGCAGAAGCACCTATTTTCAGAAAAAGGTACGGAGAGGTTTTGGCATGGCGGAAAAGGCGACTTTGATGACCGAGGGGCCCGTTTGGCGGCACATTGTGCGCTTTGCGTTGCCTGTTTTTTGGGGGAACCTGTTCCAGCAGCTCTATAACGTGGTGGACTCGCTGGTAGTGGGCAATTTTTTGGGAAGCGACGCTTTGGCGGCGGTCGGTTCGTCCGGCCACCTCATTTTTTTGCTGGTGGGGCTGTTCAGCGGCATCTTTACCGGGGCCAGCGTGGTCATTTCCCGCTACTTTGGCGCGCGGGACGAGAAAAACGTGACCGTGGCCGTGCACACAACCGTGGCCTTTGGCCTTACGGCCGGCGTGGTCATTACCATAGTAGGCACGTTGCTCACTCCGCATTTGCTGATGTGGATGGGCACGCCCGAAAGCGTGCTGCCCAATTCCATCGCCTATTTCCGCATTTATTTTTCCGGCGTGGTGTTTGTGGTTTTGTACAATACGGCGGCGGGTATTTTTCAGGCCGTGGGGGACAGCCGCCATCCGTTGTATTATCTGATCATTTCCTCGATCACCAACGTGGCGCTGGATTTGCTGTTTGTGGCGGTTTTGGGCATGGGCGTTGAGGGCGCGGCGCTGGCTACGGTGCTTTCGCAGGCGGCAAGCGCCTCGATGGGCTTTTACCGCCTGTGCCACGCAACGGGCGTGTACCGCGTGTGGCCCAAAAAGGTTCGCTTCAACTGGCGCATGCTCAAGCAGGTGCTTACACTGGGCATTCCCTCGGGCGTGCAGAATTCCATCATCGGCATTGCCAATGTGGTTGTGCAGTCCAGCATCAATCTGTACGGGGCCATGGCCGTGGCGGGCTGCGGCGCGTATTCCAAAATTGAGGGCTTCGGCTTTCTGCCTATCAACTCCTTTGCGCTGGCGCTGGCCACCTTTATCGGCCAAAATCTGGGCGCGAAGGAATACGCGCGGGCCCGGCGCGGCGCGCTTTTTGGCGTCGTAAGCTGCATTACCCTGGCGGAGGTTGTGGGCGTGGCCATTAACCTGCTTGCGCCCTACCTGATTGCCATGTTCAATAGCGACCCGCAGGTGGTGGCCTACGGAGCCTTGCAGGCGCGCACGGTTACGCTGTTTTACTTCTTGCTGGCGTTTTCCCATTCCATCGCGGGCATTATGCGCGGCGCGGGCAGGGCGATTGTGCCCATGCTGGTGATGCTGGTGTGCTGGTGCGTGATTCGCGTAAGCTATATTATGCTGGTTGCGCGCAGCTCCGGCGATATCCAGATGATTTTCTGGGCGTATCCGATTACGTGGTCTTTAAGCTCGGTCGCGTTTCTGTTTTACTATCTCAGGGCCGATTGGCCGCATTATCTGGAGAAGAAGGCCGCGCAGGCATAAATTTTTCCTCGGCCCAGCAGGAAACGCCCTGCGTGGGGTCGAAATAAAATACTCCCTGCCCGGCGCCGCCTGAAAGCGCCGGGCGGCGGTATGCTTGTGATATGCCGGGATGGGCGCATACGCGCGTCCGGCCAAAACCTCTGCGCCACCGCATGTTTTGCTTCACGGGGGGCCCTTGGCCCGCTTGCGAAACAGCGGTGGCTTTTTGCATCCCTTTTTTCCGCTTTGCGCCGCCGCGTCCGCGCGCCGCGAAACGCAAACGAAACCAGGGCGCTGCATCCTACAAAAAGCGGAGGTGAAACACAAATGGATCAGACCCAATGGAACCAGGAACAGGCCCATCTTGCGGAAACCCTGGAAATTGTAGCGCAGGAGCGCATAAAGGTAGAGCGCGCGCTGGGCATGGAAAACGGCGGCGACCGCTACCTCATGGTAAGCGACGATGGCAGCGACGACGCGGTTGTGGCCCAGCAGGTGATGCGCGCAAAGCTGCGTGAGCTCAATCAGCTTCGCCTGAGCGGGAAAGCGCCCTACTTTGCCAGGGTGGATTTTACGCCGGACGCGCCGCAAGACCGGCCTTCCATACCCGGCGGCCCGCTGTACATAGGCCGCTGGGGCGTGATGAAAACGCCCGAATGCCGCATGTGCGTGGTGGACTGGCGTAGCCCCACGGCGAACCTGTATTATTCCGGCCAGGTGGGGCGGGTGGACTACGCCGCGCCGGACGGCGTGATGACCGGCGAGATTACCCTGAAGCGCATGTTCAGCATTGCGGACGGCAGGCTGGAGGGCATGCAGGATACCGGCGTGGTGGGGCAGGAAAAATTTTTGACGGAGGCGCTCAGTCAACCGGCCACGGCGCGCCTGCGCGAGGTGGTCACCACCATTCAGGCGGAGCAGAACACGGTTATCCGCTACGAGCCCATGCGGCCGCTGTGCGTGCAGGGCGCGGCGGGCAGCGGCAAAACCACCATCGCGCTGCACAGGGTCGCCTGGGTGCTGTACCGCCTGCAAAAAACGCTGGAACCCAGGCAGATGCTGATCCTTGCGCCCAACCCGCTGTTTTTGAGCTACATTGGCGGCGTGCTGCCGGATTTGGGCGTGGACGAGGTGCGGCAGATGACCTTTGCGCAGCTATGCGGCCAACTGATGGGCAAGCGCATGCCCCGCATACAAGCGCGCGAGGGGCTGGGCGAGCGCCTTAGGATGACCAAGGCGCAGCGCGACGCGCGGGACGGCGTGCTCAGGCGCAAGGGTTCCGTGGAGCTATACGGCGAGCTTGAGCGGTTTTTGAGGCAATGGGAGCAGACCTGCATGCCCACGCAGGATATTTGCCTGGGAAAACGGGTGCTGATTTCCGCGGAGGAAATCCGGCGGTATTTTTTGACGGATTTTCGCCATTTTCCTTTGCAGGCGCGGGCGGAGGAGCTGCGCAAGGTGGTTGGCGCGCGGCTGAAAAAGGCGCTGGACGAGGCTGGAGAGCGGTTGGAGGCCATGGCGCGGGACAAGCTGGACGCGCTCATGCGCGCACTGCCGGACGGCCCGGAGAGGCGCGAGCGCGCACGCAGGCTACTGGACGCGCGCGACGAGCGCCTTAGGGAGCTAAAGGAGCTGCCAAAGCGCTTCTGGCAGGCCTATGATGAAAAATGGGCTACCATGGAGCTGGTCAAGGTATACGAGGCCTTCTGGCAGGACATGGCGCGGCGGGACGAGGCAAACCGCGCTGTGTGGGAGGCCACGCAGCCGGTTACCCAACGCGGGCGCGCCGCGCAGGAGGATTTACCCGCCCTGCTATTGCTGGCAAAGAGCTTATACGGGCTTGCGCGCATGGAGATTCGCCATATCGTGATTGATGAGGCACAGGACGCATCCCCCTTGCAGGTGAAGGCTTTGCGGCAGATTTTTGGGCACGACGCCTTCACGCTTGTGGGCGACCTATGCCAGGGCGTATATGGCGACGAGGGCCTTAGAAGCTGGGAGGAGCTTTCCTCGGGCGTGTTTGCGCACGCGCCGGAGATCGCCCATTTGGGCGTAAGCTACCGAAGCACAGTTGAAATTATGGAAACGGCGCTTGCCGTGATGCGCCGCCATCCCGTACGGGGCGCGGGCGAGGCCAGACCAGTGCTGCGGCACGGCGAAAAGCCCATGCTTACGCGGGTTGAGGGAGAAAAGGGCAGGCTTGAGGCCATCGCGGCGCAGGTGGGCGAGTGGACGCGGGAGGGCTACCGCAGCATCGCCGTGACGGTGAAAACGGAGCGCGCGGCCAAAAGGCTACATGCGGCTTTGCTGAAAGCGCTGCCCGAGGCGCGGCTGGTAACCTCCGTCGACGGGCAGTTTGACGGCGGCGTGCAGGTGATGGACGCAAGCGTGGTCAAGGGCCTGGAATTTGATTGCGTGCTCATTGCGGACGCGGAGGCCGGGACCTATCCCGACGAACGGTTTTACGCCAAGCTATTCTATGTGTTATGCACCCGACCGCTGCACCGGCTGGCCTTTTTATCTGCCGGGGAGCCGCCGGCGCATCTGAACGGGGCAAAAATTCTTTTCAAAACCGCTTGACCCTTACGCAGCGTCATGCCTTATGCTGGGTAGGAAAGGAGGCAAGCGATGAAAACGGTTCACGAGGTAAGCGAGATTGCGGGCGTGAGCGTTCGCACGCTGCGCTATTACGACGAGGTGGGCCTGCTCAAGCCCGCCGCCGTGAGCGAGGCGGGCTATCGCCTATACGATGACGCGGCGCTGGAAAGATTGCAGCACATTTTGATGTATAGGGAGCTACAATTCCCGATCAAGGACGTTAAAAGCATTCTCAACAGCCCGGATTTTGACCGCAACCGGGCTTTGGAACAGCAAATCGAGCTGCTTACCCTGAAAAAGGAGCATTTGGAAACCCTGATTCTGTTTGCGAGAGGCATACAAGGGATTGGAGTGAGAAATTTGGACTTTACGGCATTCGACGCGCGCAAGCTGGACGAATACGTCCGGCAGGCCAAGGAAGCCTGGGGCCGCACCGAGGCCTGGCAGGAATACGAGCAAAAAACAGAGGGGCTGAGCGATGTGCAAAAGGATGTGCTGGGCGCGGAAATGATGAGCATCTTCAAAGCCTTTGGCGAGCTCAGAGGCAAGGATCCCGCCTGCGCGGAGGCACAGGCCCAGGTTGAGGCCCTAAAGGCGTTCATTACCGAGCACTTCTACACCTGCACCAGCGAGATTCTCTCCCAGCTAGGGCAAATGTACGCGGGCGGCGGCAGCATGACCGAAGCCATCGACCGTGCGGGCGGAGAAGGCACCGCCGCCTTCATCTCCCAAGCCATCTCCCAGGCCAGGGGGTGACCCCCTGGACCCCCGGACTGCGCGCCGCAGGCGCGCAGGGGTTGGGTGCGGGAGGTTGGGACTGCGCATAAGACCGCCGGAGGGCGGAAGGCCCTCCGGCTCGCTTGGGGGGGCGCTAGCCAAGCGGCTTGGGTGGGAGGCGGCCCGCCTTGGGGCGGGCTGCGCCTCCTGCGGCGGGACTGAAGCGGCGCGGAGCGCCGCTTCTTGCCTAACGGCACGCGCAGGGCGCTAATCGGAGTGCAACAACTTCCCAACTTCGCTCGCAAGGCGAAACTGCCCAACCCGGAGCGTAACTCCACCCCAACCCGCGCCCGCAAGGCCAATCTAAAAAACCCGGAGCCAAACGCACAAGAGCGGCAATAGCAAGCGCAGGCAAAAACCCCCGCCGGTTTTGGGCGCGGATCAGGACGCACACCGCTCAAAACCAGCCCCCAAGGCAAGCCCAACCCCCGCACCACATACGCCGATTGTGCGTCCCCGCGCCCAAAACCGGCATTCAGGGGTTTTTGCCGAAGTCTGCGTGCCGCCGCTTTCTGCCTACTCTTTCCAGAAAGAGTAGGCGCAGGGTGTGGGGGCGCGTAGCCCCCACCCTGTTTCGCGGAAATGCTTCCGCAAGAAAGCAGACTAAAGCCCCGGCGGGGGCCACCTCGCAAAGAAGCCCAAACGCAGGGTGTGGGGGCGCGTAGCCCCCATCCCCCGCCGGGCGTCCACCCGGCTCTACCCCCTCCTGGCGCTCAGCGTCAAGCGGCGCTTGCCCATAAGCACGCCGCGCCCGCTCCTTCTACCGCCGGGAGCCTTGCGCCTAACAGGCGCGGTGGGAAGGGCAACGGGTACGGCGCTGTCCATAGCCGCGCCGTAGCGCCGCACGGGCATGCCGCCGCCGGGATTCACCCAAATGAAGGGCTTGAGCGCTTCTAAGCCCTCTTTGACGATGTAGGCATACGCGCCGTCCTTCTGGTACTGCTCGCGCATGAGATGATGGGCGGGCAGGGAATAGCCTACCAGCGCGCCCATCAGCCTGCGCAAAGGAATGCGCTGCACCAGCGGGCGCATCCCGGCGCGCAGGCTGGCAAGCTCCTTTTCGTCCATGGGCTTGCCGGTAATGGCGAGGTAACCGTTGCGATTGTTTTCAAACAGGCGTTCCAGCAGATCCATAGCCCGGTCGCCCGCGGAGGTGAGCATGCGATCCACCGCGGATGTGGCCCATTTGCGCGACATCAGCGCGTTTATGCCGTCCTCGCCCTTTTCTTCGGCTAGGCACTGTAGAAAGGCGGTGGTGTGCGCTAAAAAGCTGGGCATGTCCACAATGGAGCGCATATAGGGCGCGACCGCCTCGCGCGCGGCCACATCGGCGGGCAGGGCGCTCAGGCCGTAGGTGGCGACGCGCATGGCCTCGCCGGCGGGATATTCCAGGCATAGACCCAGGTGCAGCGCCGCGCCCATGCGGGGCACCAGGTCGTCGCTGTTGAGAATGTGATAGAGGGGATAGGCGGCGGGGTCGTACACCAGGCGGCCGGTAGCCACTGTGGGCGAGGCAAAGCCGTAACCCACAATATTCTGTGGCAGCGCGCCCCAGTCGGTAAGCAGGCGGTGGGCGAGCACCTGCATCACAGCCCCGCCCTGGCTGTGGCCCGCCATCCATAGGCGAAAGCGGCTGCTTCCGCTTTTGAGCTCGGTAAATACCTCGCCCAGGGTGAGCCTTTCCAGCCCCAGGGCCTGCGCCGTGCGGGGAAAAACAATGCTTTCGGCGCTTTCCTCAAAATACAGGCAGAGCTGATGAAAGCCCTTGTGAAAGCCGTCCTCGGTGGTGAAGCGGAAGTTGGAAATCCAATCGTAAAAGCGTTTGCCCGTGCCCATAAAGCCGATGGCGAGCAAGAAGCGCCCATCCGGCAAGGGGTGCATCATGCAAACGGCCTTGATGGTATCGCTACGGTCGCGTTGGCGCAGGGCGCTCATAACCTGCGAAACGGGATTGTGCTCGCGCAGGGCCGATTTGGCGCGGTATACCTTCAGTGCGTTCATGATGGCGCGCATGCGCTCGCCATCCGCGCTGGAACCGTGGGTGAGGCCGCTTTGCAGGGTATCGTCAATTTGGATGGAAAAATCGTTCCATCCCGCCTCCATCCAGGGCTCCAGCTCCAGGGTATAGGTCATGCTGGCAAGCTCCAGCGAAAGCTCCGCCGCCTCACGCGAAAAAGGCGGGCGCAGGCGGTAGAAGGGGTCGCGCACGAAGGGGCGCGTAAGGCTGTCCAGCGCGGAAAGGTCGCAGCCGGTAATGGGGCCCGCGCCGGGGACGCGCGCCGGGGCCTCGGGCTGCCGCGGCGGCTGGGCCTTGGCCCTGCGGGGCGAGAGAGGGAACCACGAAAGAATGTTCATACGCATAGCCTCCATGGGGCAAAATGCGCTCCACAAAAACCATTATAGCAGTTTTTTGTCCGAAGCAACAGAGGCGGGGTTTGGCGGAAAAATTGGAAACGGGCCTGCGGGCATTTACGTATCACGTAAGCACAGCGGGCTCCAATAGGCTGCCAAATCGCTGCTTACGCGGTCTATCGCTTGCCTTTCTTTTTTTGATAATATATAATGAAAAAAATGTGATAGTTGGAGGCTTGCGCATGTCTCAACCGTTGGTTTTGGCACGATCCAATTATAATTTGCTTTCGAAACAGCAAAAACAGTTAGCCGACTATATTATGGCCAACCCGGATGAAGCGGCCGAAATGGGGATAGAGGAACTCTCTCAACAATGCGGCGTTAGTAAAACCACCGTTCTTCGCTTGCTGCGTAAGCTCGGCTATCAATCCTACCGCGTTTTTCATACGGATTTAATCAAGGAGATCACCAGCAATTCCGCCGTGAGGGACAGCGTCCTTCCCACGGGCGACTATTTGGATGTGGGCGACGACGATAATTACCAGATTGCGCAGAAGGTTACGGGCCAGTTAAGCACGCTGATTACCGACCTTCCCTCGCTGCTGGATTATGAAATGCTGGAAAAAGCCTCCGATGCGCTTTGCAAAGCGGACAGGGTTTTATTCTTTGCGATTGGCGGCACATCCTCGCTGGTGCTGGACGCCTACCATAAGTTTTTGCGCTTGGGAATGAACGCCTTTTACGAAACAAACAACCATCTTGCGCTGATCCGCTCCAGCCATTTTGGCAAAAAGGATGTTTTGTTTCTCATTTCCCGCACAGGAGAATCCCGCGAGGTTCTGGAATGCGCGATGGTTGCGAAAAAGAACGGCTGCACCATTCTGAGCATGACCAGCTTTTTTGACAGCTCTCTGGCGGAAATATCCGACATTGTGCTGCTGTGCTCCTTTGCGGATTCAAAATGGGATACCGATTACATGGTTACCCGCGCCATGCTGCTTACCATGATCGATATTCTTTATTTGTGCGTCCGGCGCGATTTGAATCCCGCCGCGACCGAGGCCCTGAGGATTTCAACGAACGCCTTAATGTGTACCAAAGTACGCCCCAACCGCTCAAAGGCCATCAAAAAATAACGGGCTTTCACCGCGTCCCTTTGCGGAGAAAGCCCGTGGCCGTATGGAAAAGCATAGGGCGCTTTATAAAAGTTCCCCCGAACCGGAAAGCGGTTCGGGGGCCGTTTTTACCCCAAATAGGTTCCCACAAGCTTGTTTACCAGCGCGCCCTCGGCCTTGCCGTTCAGCTTGGGCATAAGGGTTTTCATCAGCTTGCCCTTGTCCTTAACGGTGGGATTCTCCAAGCCAAGCTCCGCAAGGGTTTGCTCGATTACCTGGCGGATGGCGGCCTCATCCATGCGCTCGGGCGCAAACTCGCTGTACACGGCGATGCGCAGCTTGCATTCCTCAATCACCTCGGTGCGATCCGCCGGGGTGGTATCGATGGTTTCCTGCGCCTCCTTGATTTCCTTGTACACAACGGCGTTTTCCTCGTCCTCGGTCAGGTCGGCGCGCTTATCGATAAACTTGGCCTTCAGCGCGGACAAAAGCAGCGAAAGGGTCTCCTTGCGCGGCTTGTCGCCCGCCTTGAGCGCATCCATCATGGCTTTGCGCACCACATCAATCTTGCTCATCAAAACAACCTCCCTTTGTTACGGAATTCATGGTATAGTATACCACAGGGCGCAAGAGGCCGCAAAAGGAAACAGCTGCGCGTTTGATTTACAAGGGAGGCGTAAAAGCCATGATTGTGGAAATCCCCTGCTTTGACCCGGCGCGAATTGCGCGGAGCGGACAGTGCTTCCGCATGCGGGCCGGAGAGGATGGCTCGGTTGTGGCGCTGGCGGGGGCCGGGCGCGTGCGTATCGTGCCGCTGGGCGGCTCGCGTTTCCGGCTGGATTGCACGCCGGGGCAGTTTGAGGCGCGCTGGCGCGCCTACTTTGACCTGGATACGGACTATGCCGCCATTGAGGCCTCGGCCGCGCGGGGCGACGCGCCGCTTGCCCGGGCCGCGAGAGCCTCCCACGGCCTGCGCATCCTCAGGCAGGATCCGTGGGAAACGCTGATCTGCTTTCTGATTTCACAGCGCAAGAGCATTCCCGCCATTCAGACCTGTGTGGAGGCGCTGTGCGCGCGCTATGGCGCGCGTGCCGGAAGGGGACGCAACGAGCGCCGGGCCTTTCCCACGCCGCGCGCGCTGCTGGCGGCGGGCGAGCAGGGACTGCGCGCATGCGGCGTGGGCTACCGCGCGCCCTATCTGATGGACGCGGCCCGGCGCGTGGCTACGGGTGAAACAGATTTGGAGGCCATGGCCCTTTTGGGGGATGAGGAGCTACGGGAGCGGCTTATGTGCATTCGCGGCGTTGGCGTGAAGGTGGCCAACTGCGTTATGCTGTTTGCCTACCATCGCTTAAACGCCGCCCCTGTGGATGTGTGGATTCAGCGCGTGATTGACGAGGAATACGGCGGCGTATCGCCCTTTGAGGGCTATGGCCCCTATGCGGGAATTTACCAGCAGTATTTTTTCTTTGAGCGTACCGGAGGCTGAAAGAGAACGCAAAAAGAGCCTGTCGTACAAACAGTTTTGAATACGCAGTTTTCATGCGACAGCGACAAAAATCCGCTTCCAGGCAACGCTTGAGAGCGGATTTTTTATGCGTGATTTTTGTTGAAAGGCTTTCTGCGACAGGCCCTTTTTATGGCTCTGCGACAGTTCCTTTCTTTCATTATGCCGCGTCATTTTGCCGCTTGGGACTGGAATCGCCCGGCCAGAAGCCCGCTGGCAAAGGCGAACATCAGGTTATAGCCGCCGCAGCCGCCGTCCACGTCCAAAATTTCGCCCGCGGCGCACAGGCCGGGGCACAGCCTGCTTTGCAGCGTGACGGGGTCAAACTCCGCCGCGTTCAGTCCCCCGGCGGTAACCTGCGCGTTTTCAAACCCGCGCGTGCCAAGCACCCTCAGGCGCAGGCCGCACAGCGCGTCCGTCAGTGCCCGGGGCGCGTCCGGCCTGCGCGCAAGCACGTTCCCAACCGGCTCGCGCGAAAGCGGGGCAAGGCCCGCCGCGCGCACAAGCGCCGCGTTCAGCGCGGGTGATGCCGCGCCGGTAAGCCATTGGGAAAGGGGCAGGGCCTCTCGCGCGCGGGCGAGCGATACAAGCCATGCGGCCGCGTCCCCGTCCGCGCGGCCCATAACGCCCGCACGCATATCCAGGCTGAGCTGGCAGCCGGGCGTTACAAAGCGCGAAAGCTGCATGGCGGCGATGCCGCTTACCCCATCCTGGGCAAAGAGCGCCTCGCCGCTTGCGCTGCGCGGGTACGCGCCCCGCGCGTCCGTAAGCGTGAGCGCCGCGCGCACGCGCTGGCCCGCAAGGCCCGCGATGGGCGCTTCCTCCGTAAGCAGGGCGCACAGGGCGGGCCGGGGCGCAACCAGCGTATGGCCCAGCGCCGTCATCAGCGCGTAGGCGCTGCCGTCCGTGCCGTGCATGGGGGCCGCCGCGCCGCCTGCGGCCACGATGACCCCATCCGCCTCCATGCGCATGGGTTCCTCGCCCAGCAGCGCGCCGGGCTTGAGCTTGCCGCTTTTGCGCGGCGTGTCTGGGGCGTAGCGAAGGCGCAGCCCTTCCAACGCAAACCCGTTGCCCACGCGGCGTATGGCCGTTACGCGCGTGTTTGCCTCCACGCGCACGTTAAGCTGCCCGGCGCGCAGGCACAGCGCGTCCACGGCCACGCTGGCCAGCAGCGCGGCGGGATACATGCGCCCCTCCGCCTCCTCAACCAGGGGCACGCCCAGCCGCGTAAAAAAGCGCTCCAGCTCCGCGTAGGGCATGGCGTTCAGCACCCGCAGGGCGAAGGCCGCGTCGCCGTAATATTCCGGGACGCCCGAATTGAGCAGGTTGCCGCGCCCGTTGCCGGTAACGCCCAGCTTTTTCAGCACCCTGCGCCCGCGCTCCAGCACCGTAACGGCCGCGCCGCCCTCCGCCGCGGCGATGGCGGCCGCCATACCGGCCGCGCCGCCGCCGATAACCGCCACGCGCCTCATAGCCGCCTCATTTCATCCAGAAGACGCTGCTCGTTGTGAAGCGCTTCCAGCATGTACACGTTTTGGCACAGCGCGTTGCCCGCCGCCTCCACAGCGGCCACAAAATCCTGGCTCAGGGCGCGCATGCCGCCCTGCTCAAGCAGCGGGCATACGCACCATGCGCGCGGATCCAGCTCCGCCACGGCGCGGGTGCGCTCGCCCGTTTCGTCCGTTTCCACACGTATGCGCAGCGGGAACAGGCGGCAGGCCAGGGGCCTGTGCTCGCGCGGGCACGCGCCCTCGCACACCAGGCGCTTTCCGCCCTGAAACAGCGCGTTATCGTCCGCCAGGTGGAAGGCAAAGCCCTCGATGGGCTTTGCGTAGTAGCTGTCCTCAAAGGGAAACAGCAGCATGCCGTTTTCTCCGGTTTCATCGGGCTGGCAGCATGCGCCGCCGCACAGCCTGCCGCAATCGCGCTTGAGCGGGGTAAGCGTTTCAAGCACCCCGCGCGCCGCCTCCAGCGCCTTCAGCGCCCCTCTGCGCCCCAGAGCATTCATGATAAAGGCCATATCGCTTCTCCTGTTCTTGAATGGGAATAAGCACAGTATAGCGGATGCGCGGCGCGGATGCAAGCGCCGCCCGGGTTTGCCACATCCCCAAAATATGCTATAATAGCACCGTATTACGCCGCGAGGGAGGAAACGCGCCATGGAGCAGCTTACAGCCGTTGTGCAGGAAACCACCTTTCGCAACGAGGAAAACGGCTACACCGTGCTGCGTGTGGGCTCGGGCCGCAGCCAGCAAACGGTTGTGGGCATGATGCCCGAGCTAAGCCCCGGCGAAAACGTTACCTTTGAGGGCGAATGGACGGAGCATCCCGTCTACGGCAGGCAATTCAGCGCCAAAACCTGTTCCATCACCCCGCCCACGGGCAAGAGCGCGATTGAAAAATACCTGGGTTCGGGCCTGATTCGCGGCATTGGCCCCTCCACGGCCAAGCTGATCGTAAAGCATTTTGGCGAGCAGGCCCTGGAGGTGCTGGACGAGCATCCCGAGCGCCTTATGGAAATTCCGGGCATTGGCCGCAAAAAGGCCGCCATGATTACCGAAAGCTACATCCAGCAGATGGGCATGCGGCGCATTCTGGTATTTTTGCAAAACTACGGCCTAAGCCCGGGCCTGGCTATGAAGATTGCCCGGTATTACGGTGAAAACGCGGTGGAGCTGCTCCGCCAGAACCCCTACCGCATGGTTATGGATATCGAGGGCGTGGGCTTTTTAACGGCGGACCGCATCGCATTGAGCATGGGCATAGATCCGCACAGCGAATTTCGCCTGCGCGCGGCGCTGTTTTACCTTTTGAACAGCGCGGCGGGCAGCGGCGGGCACACCTATTTGCCGCGCGAGGTGCTATGCCAGCGCGCGTGCGGCATGCTAAACGCCGAGCCCGAGCTGATTGAGCGCCAGATCAGCCAGGCGATGCTTGAAAAAATGCTGGTGGGCTTTTCCCTGCCGGAGTGCGAGCAGGCCCTGTGCCTGCCCCTGTACTACCATGCCGAAACCGAGATCGCCCTGCGCCTTACGCAGCTGATGCGCTCCCGCCCCTACAAGCGCGTGAGCGGGCTGGGAAAGCGCATCGAGGATTACGAGCGAGATGAAAACGTGCGGTTCAGCGCCCTGCAGCGCCGCGCCATTCAAAGCGCGGTGGAGGAGGGCGTGCTGGTGATTACCGGCGGCCCCGGCACGGGCAAAACCACCATCATCCGCTGCATCATCCGCCTGCTCAAGGAGGATAACGACGTGCTGCTGTGCGCGCCCACTGGCCGCGCCGCCAAGCGCATGAGCGAGGCCACCGGCGAGGAGGCCAAAACCATCCACCGCCTGCTGGAATACGGCGGCGACGCGGACACCTTTGCCCGCGGGGAGGATTATCCCCTGGAGGCGGACTGCCTGATTGTGGACGAGATGAGCATGGTGGACGTTACCCTGATGCGGGGTCTGCTGCGCGCGGTGCTGCCGGGAACGCGCCTGATTCTGGTGGGCGATTCCGACCAGCTTCCCAGCGTTGGCGCGGGCAACGTACTGAGCGATATCCTGCAAAGCGACGTTGTGCCAAGCGTCCGCCTGACCGACATCTTCCGCCAGGATGAAAGCAGCATGATCGTATGGAACGCGCACCTGATTAACAGCGGCGAAATGCCCGTTCTGCGCACGCGCAACACGGATTTCTTTTTTGAGCGCAAGCAGCTGCAATCCGACGCGGCGCGCACCATTTGCGATTTGCTTTCCGCGCGGCTGCCCAAATACCTGGGCTTTCCGAAGGGAAGCTGGCAAAGCGAGGCGGCGCGCGCCATTCAGGTATTAACCCCCACCAAGAAGGGCGATTGCGGCTCCTTTGCCCTGAACCGCCTTTTACAAAACGCCCTGAACCCCGAAAGCGAGGAAAAGGACGCGATTCTCCATGGCGAAACGGAGTTTCGCGTGGGCGACAAGGTGATCCAGACCAAGAACGATTATCAGCTGGAATACACGCGCGTAACGCCCTTTGGCAAGGAGGAGGGCAAGGGCGTGTTCAACGGCGACGTGGGCTACATTCAGCGCATCGACCCCGCCGAGCATATGCTTACCGTATGCTTTGACGACGAGCGCCTGGTCACGTATCAAAAGCAGCAGCTGGACGCGCTGGAGCTGGCGTATTGCCTTACCGTGCACAAAAGCCAGGGCAGCGAGTTTCCCGTGGTGGTGCTGCCCGTTGTGGGCGGCCCGCCCATGCTGATGGCGCGCAACCTGCTATACACCGCGCTTACCCGCGCGCGGCGGCTGGTGGTGCTTGTGGGCCGCGAGGAGGTTGTGGCGCAAATGGTGCAAAACGACCATGTGGCTAAACGCTACACCACGCTATGCGAGCGCTTGAAGGCGGCGGCCACGCTATGAACGCTGCCCGCTTATTTCAGGATGTTTTGGCGCTGGTTTATCCCCAGCAAAACGAGTGCCACCTATGCTCGCGCGCCCTGGAGGCGGGGGACGGGTGCCTATGCGCCGCCTGCGCGGGCAGGCTGAACGCCGGGCGCATTCCCCGGCAGGACATGTTTGCGCCGCACGCGCCGCTTTTCGCGTGCCTATCCGCGTATTATCACGACGGCGAGGCGCGCAGACTATGCCATTTGCTCAAATACCAGGGGGACGCATTGGCGGCGCTGCCGCTGGCCGAAGGCATGAGCCACGCCCTGGTCTTGGCCGGGCTGACCGCGGATATTGCCGTGCCGGTGCCTTTGCATCCCGCGCGCCAGAGGGAGCGCGGCTACAACCAGGCCGCGCTGCTGGCGCGGGAGCTTTGCGGGCATACGGGCCTGCCTCTTTGCGAAAGCGCCCTGAGGCGCGTGACCCACACGCGCACGCAGCTTTCCCGCACGCGCGCCGCGCGGTTGGAGGCGATGCGGGGCGCGTTTATGGCGGACGCGGCGCTTATAACAGGAAAAACTGTGCTTTTGGTGGACGATGTGCTTACCACCGGCGCCACGGCGGCCGCCTGCGCCGGGGCGCTATTGCAAAGCGGAGCCGCGCGGGTGGCGCTGATTACTGCGTGCCGTGCATAAAGCGTCCGTGAAGCGGGCATCCTTCGCCCTGAGAGCAGGGGGGGAGAAGTGCGTGGAATGGGCCGATGTGGGCCACGTACTGGCGTTAAGCCTTGTATCGTTGGCCTTTTTATTCTTTTTAACCAAGATGATGGGCAACCGTCAAATGAGTCAATTGACGATGTTTGACTACATTTCGGGCATCACCCTGGGGTCGCTGGCGGGCGAGATGGCCAGCCATCCCGA
>JALEIQ010000210.1 GCA_022769795.1 Clostridiales bacterium | reverse complement strand
TCATCTATGCGATGATGCCCCTTGCCCTTGTGCAAAATACGCTTGCCTCCATTATCCGCGCGGACGGCAGCCCCCGCTACGCCATGGGCGCTATGCTGGCGGGCGCGCTGCTCAACATCATCGGCGATCCCGTCGCCATCTTCGTGCTGAATATGGGCATCCGGGGCGCCGCCTACGCAACGATTCTGGGTCAGTTCGTCAGCTTTGTGATCTGCGCCGCCTATTTGGCAAAGAGCAAGAGCTTCCGCATATCCATAAGCAGCTTCCGGCCGGACGCTTCGCAGCTTAAGCGCATCCTGTCCCTGGGCACGTCCAGCCTGTTAACGCAGCTTTCCATTGTGATTATCACGGTCATCAACAACATCCTGCTGGTGCGATACGGCGCAAGCTCCATTTATGGGGCGGATATCCCGCTGGCCGCGTTTGTGGTGATTATGAAGCTGTTCCAGATTGTTCTCAATATTGCGATTGGCATCGCCGCGGGCGCGCAGCCCATTGTGGGGTACAATTACGGGGCAGAAAAATACGACCGTGTGAAAGAGCTGCTGAAACTGATCGTCAAATGGACGGCGATTGTCTGCCTGCTTTGCACGCTGTTGTTTGAGGCGACGCCGCAGGTGTTCATCCGTCTGTTTGGCGCGGACGGGGAGCTGTACGCGCAGTTTGCCGTGCAGTGCCTGCGCATCTATCTTTCCCTGATTCTGTTTACCTGTGTGCAAAAGGTATGCGCCATCTTTCTGCAATCCATCGGGCATGCAAAGGCAGCCGCGCCCCTCGCCATTCTGCGCGACGCGCTTTTGATTCTTTTCTCCCTGCTTGCGCCCATAAGGCTGGGCGTAACGGGCATCTTCTGGGCCGCGCCCATCGCGGATGTGCTTGCGATGCTCATTACCGCTATCGTTATGGCGCGGCTATGGCGGCAGATGGGCAGCCCGGCTCCCGCAGCCGCTGAAAGCGGAGCGGACATCCTTCGCTCCTCCAGGGAGGGCGTGATTCTTACCATTTCCCGCCAGCATGGCTCCGCGGGCAAGCGCATTGGCCAGTTGGTGGCGCAGGAGCTGGGCATACCCTGCTATTACAAGGAGATGGTCGCGCTCGCGGCAAAGGAAAGCGGCCTGTCCCGGCAGTTTATCTCGGATCTCAACGCCAATGAAAACGCCGTGATGCGGGAGCTGTATTTAAGCACAAACGTTGTTCAGCAGGCGGTTACGGCGCAGGATAAGGCCATTAAGCAGATTGCTGCCGCGGGCTCCTGTGTCATCGTTGGCCGGGCGGCGGGCTATGTGCTGCGCGAGCACAAGCACGTGGTTCGCGTCTTTATCCACGCGCCGGAGGAATACCGCATTCAAAAGATTATGGAAATGTATGGAGATACCCGTGAGGCCGCGCGCAAAAGCATCGCCCGCTCCGATTCCGCCCGTTCTACCTATTACCAGAGCATTTCCGGCCGCGAATGGAGCGACCCGCGCGAATACACGCTCTGCATTGACAGCTCCATAGGCGTGGAGCAATCCGCCAAGGCCATTTGCAGCTATCTGCGCTGCCTTTCTGAATGAAGTCCCGGCCCAAAGAAAAGACGGCGCGCCAGCTCAAATGAGCTGGCGCGTTGCCCGTTTGAAAGCGCAGCGGCGCACGGATTTTGGAACGCTGCTCCGCGCCCTGCTCCTTTTCCCCGCCGTTCTACGGCAAAATGCGCAGGGCCCCCGCGACCAGGTACAGCCCATAGGCGATCATCAGCGCGCCGCCCACGCGGCGTATCAGCCGCTGATGCAGCCTGAGCCAGCGCAGCGCCCCCTTGAGCCATTGGTACAAAAGCATTACCGCAAGCATGGGCAGGCACAGCCCCAGCGCGAATACCGCCAGCGATACAACGCCCGTCCACATGGTGGCGTTATCCGCGCTGGCGGCCAGCACAAGCGCGTTGGCCAGCACGGGGGTAAGGCAGGGCGTCCAGGAAATGGCGATGAGCAGTCCAAATAAAAACGAGCCGAAAAAGCCGCTCATGCTGGGCTGCCGGTTTTGCAGCCAGCCCGGCATGGCCGGTGTGGGAATGTGGATGATATCCAGCATCCATATGCCAAAAAACACCATCAGCACGCCGGTAATCAGGTTGAGCGTGCCACGGTCGGTGTTTTTCAGCAGCGCGCCTAGCGAGCCCGCGCCCGCGCCCATCAGCGTAAACAGCGTAACAAAGCCGCACGCCAAGCCCAGGCAGCGACGCGTTACCAGCAGCCTGCCGGGCGCGTCCTTGGCCCCGCCCATCAGATACATGGCGTACACGGGCAGCATGGGCAGCACGCAGGGCGATACAAAGGCCAGAATGCCGCCGCCAAGCATCGCCCACAGCGACATGGCCTGAGGCGCCGTATTCAGCAGGCCGGTCATTGCGCATCCGCCCTTCTGGCAACGCCCATCGCGTCCAGCGGGGCGCAAAGCTGCTCCAGGTTCAGGGCATAGTTATACCCGGCGGCCAGCGTTCCGTCCTTATTCACATACAGGCTGGCGGGATAGCCCTGTAGCCCCACAAGGCTGGCAACCATCCCGTCCTTGTCCTCAAAGAAGGTCAGCTCCTCCAGGCCGTGGGCCCTCTTTACGCTTTCGGTGTTGGAAGCGTCCTCGCCGTCCCACACGTGAACCAGCACGATTTGCAGCTCCTCGGGGTCATAGGTTTCATACATGGTCTTGATGTCGGGCATCTCCTGCATGCAGTAATAGCACCATTCGGTAAAAAAGTTCAGGTAGATGGCCTTGCCCTCATAGGGGGTCAAATCCAGCTGGGTATACGTTTTCATCAGCTCAATCACGTTGGGCGCGCTCTGCTCCTCCGCGGCCAATGCCGAAACCGGAGCGAGCAGGGCCGCCGCGCACATGAGCAGGCACAAAATCCGGGCGGCGGTTCGTTTCATACGGGCGTCCTCCTTGCGTAAAGTTGGTATCTCCATCATACCATATTCCCGCCCATTTGAAACACAGGAAAATGCTTACGGTTTCATAAACGAATAATGCAAATTTTCCATTTATAAAATTCATTTTTAGGAAAGGAAGCATAAAACTCCAAAAAGCCAGGCATTGCACTTTACGGCAAAAATTAAATATGATATAATCATGCCTGCGCTTGTGTAACACGCCCGCGCCATCGGGCGAGAAACGCGAAATTTGCAGGATGAATGCTGATTTATTTCATTTAAGGGCTCATCGGGGCCCCGAGGGAGGAATTTGCCATGCCGCTTGGAATTTCCAAAAAATGCAGTGCAATCGCGCCGTCCGCCACGCTGGCCATGGATGCGCGGGCCAAGGCCCTGCGCAGCGAGGGTGTGAATGTGATTGGCTTTGCCGCCGGCGAGCCGGATTTTGATACGCCCGAGCCCATCCGCGAAGCCGTCAAGGAGGCCATGGACAAGGGCATGACCCGTTATACGCCCGTGGGCGGCACGCTGGAGCTGCGCGACGCGATCATCCGCCGCCTCAAGGAGGATCACGGCCTTACCTATCAGCGGGACGAGATTATTGTGTGCAACGGCGCGAAGCAAGCGCTCTACAACGCCTTCCAGACCATCCTGGACCCCGGCGACGAGGTGCTGGTGGATAAACCCTGTTGGGTAAGCTATCCCGAGATCGTGCGCATGGCGGGAGGCGTTCCGGTGTTTATCAACTGCCCGGAGGAGCAGGGCTTCCTTCCCTCCATGAAGGATTTTGAGGCCGCCATCACCCCGCGCACCAAGGCGTTTATCCTGAACACGCCCTCCAACCCCAACGGCTGCATCTGGACGCGCGAGCAGCTGGAAGCGCTCGCCAGCCTGGCCGTGAAGTATGATTTTTATATCATCGCCGATGAAATTTACGAAAAGCTGATTTACGACGGCCGCAAGCACGTGAGCATCGCCACCCTGGGCGAGGAGATCAAAAAGCGCACCATCCTGATTAACGGGGTCAGCAAGTCCTACGCCATGACGGGCTTCCGCATCGGCTACGCGGCTGGCCCGCGCGATATTATCAAGGGCATGACCAATTACCAGAGCCAAGCCACCTCCGGCGCCAACGCGTCCGCGCAGCACGCAGCCGCCGTCGCCCTTACCATGCCCCAGGACTGTGTGGAAACCATGCGCCAGGCCTTTGAGGAACGCCGTAACGTGCTTATTTCCCTGATTAACGCCATTCCCGGCCTTAGCTGCGGCATGCCCCACGGCGCGTTTTATGTAATGATGAACGTAAAGGGCCTCATTGGCAAGCGCTTTGGCGATACCGTGCTTGAAAACAGCACCATGATTGCCGAATGCCTGCTGGAAAACGCGCACGTGGCCGTGGTGCCCGGCGCAGCCTTCCTGGAGGAGGGCTATTGCAGGCTTAGCTACGCCACTTCCATGGAGAACATCCGCGAGGGGCTAAGGCGCATCGCGGAATTTGTAAAGGAGCTGAAGAACGGTGCTTGAGTTCAGCCAGAAAACCAACCAGCTGATGCAGTCCAAATACCAGTACTATTTGCAGGACGTTGACGAGCCGAACCTGTACCGCGAGATTTTCGACTATCAGTCCATCCCCAAGATCGCCTTTAACAACCGCCTAGTGCCCGCCAACATGCCCGCCGAAATCTGGATGACGGATACCACCTTCCGCGACGGCCAGCAGAGCGTAAGCCCCTTCACACCCAGGCAGATCGAGCATCTTTTCAAGCTGGAAAGCCGTCTGGGCGGCCCCAAGGGGCTCATCCGGCAAAGCGAGTTCTTCCTCTATACGGATAAGGATCGCGAGGCGCTGGAGCGCTGCCAGGCCCTGGGCCTGCGCTATCCGGAGATCACCACCTGGATACGCGCCAACGAAAAGGATTTCAAGCTTGTGAAGGCTGCGGGCGTTCGGGAAACGGGCATTTTGGTTTCATGCAGCGATTACCACATCTTCAAAAAGATGCACCTGACCCGCTCCCAGGCCATGGATAAGTATCTGGGCATCGTCAAGGCAGCCCTCGAGCAGGGCATCGTGCCGCGCTGCCACTTTGAGGACATCACCCGCGCGGATTTTTACGGCTTTGTACTGCCCTTTGCCGAAAAGCTGATGGATCTGTCGGTGGAAAGCGGGCTACCCATCAAGGTGCGCGCGTGCGACACCATGGGCTATGGCGTAAGCTATCCCGGCGCGGCGCTGCCCCGCAGCGTGCCCGGCATTATCTACGGTCTGAACCACTATGCGCAAATTCCCTCCGAGCAGCTGGAATGGCATGGGCATAACGATTTTTACAAGGTGGTATCCAACGCGGGCACGGCGTGGCTGTACGGCTGCTCCAGCGTGAACTGCTCGCTGTTGGGCATTGGCGAGCGCACGGGCAACTGCCCGCTGGAGGCCATGGCCATTGAGTACCAGGCGCTGCGCGGCGATTCCGACGGCATGGACTTAACCGCCGTTACCGAAATCGCCGAGTACATGGAGCGCGAGATCGGCATTGAAATCAGCCCGCGCCAGCCGTTTGTGGGCCGCCATTTCAACGTGACCCGCGCCGGCATCCACGCCGACGGCATGCTCAAGGACGAGGAAATCTACAATATCTTTGATACCACCGCCATTTTGAACCGCCCCGCCAGCGTGGCCGTGGACAGCCACAGCGGCCTGGCGGGCATCGCCCACTGGATGAACAGCTACTTCCGCCTCAAG
>JALEIQ010000193.1 GCA_022769795.1 Clostridiales bacterium | reverse complement strand
CTGCACTAAACAGCCTGTATAGACACGGTTTTGCAAAATGCGGCGCACAGAACTGTCCGGCCAGAAGGTGTCGTTGGTTTCGCCGTTGGGGTGCATGTAACGAAGTCCCTGGCTGCGCTTATAGGCGGTGGGATTGAGCACGCCCAGCAGATTCAGCTTTCTGGCGATGCCCAAAATACTCATACCGCCGATAAACCAGTCGAAGATATCTCGCACCACAGAAGCGGCTTCATCATCAATAACGAGATGATTGTGATCCAGCGGGTCTTTGCGATAACCGTAGGCGGCAAAGGAGCCGATGAATTTACCTTGCTTGCGCTTCATGTCCAGGGAGCTTCGCACTTTGTTGGAAATGTCGCGGCAGTATTCGTCGTTAATAATATTTTTGAATGGAACGATCAGGTTGTTCATGGCTTGCGGATTCTTCACGCTATCCAGAGCGTCGTTAACAGAGATAAACCGCACGTTCATAAAGGGGAAAATTTTTTCGATGTACTGCCCCACGTCGATATAGTTGCGGCCGAAACGTGACAAATCCTTGACGACCACGCAGTTGATAATGTGGTTTTTGAGGTCGGTCATCATGCGCTGAAAATCCGGACGGTCAAAGTTGGTGCCGGAATAGCCGTCGTCAATATAGATATCGTGAAGCTCAATATCGTTTTCTAAATTGACGAATGCCTGCAAAAGTGAACGCTGATTGCCAATGCTGTCGCTTTCCTCTTTGTCGCCATCCTCTCTGGACAGGCGCACATACAGCCCCGCGCGCCACAGGTTATTTGCATTCAACACGGAAGCGTTGGAATTTGCATATTTGCTTGTTCTAGGCATACGTATCCCTCCATCTTTATAGATGGCAGCATGATACGGCTTGGAGTCTATACATGCCGCATGATAGCATACTGTGTGCATCCTTGCAATGGAAATGGGAGGAAATTATTTGAGCGCAAGGCGGAGAAGGCGTTCCTGAAGCGTAACGCGCCCATTGCCATAGCGCACATGCACGATGGTATTATTAACGCGGAATAGATAGGGATTGCCCCCATCACGTAAGAAACGTTCCAGACGCATGGCAACGGGAAGCGAAGAATCGATAGAAATATGGGAAATGTCGGGCAGCGCTTCGGGCACGTTCTGCGAAGAAGCGATGTTGCGCAGCTCGGAAAGCTGGCGATTCGACAGCGTAAGCATCAATCCTTTCTGCAAACTTTCAGTCGATAGCATATCCAATTAAAATGGAAAATAACCCCTTTGGCGATTGGACGAAGGCCAAAGGGGAATAGGGGGCGAGAATATATGTTTTAGGATTGGCGCTTGAATAGCCTTGCGAACCGGCAACAAAAAAGAAGATATTGAAACTGCAATTCAATGGCTTGAGAAAACCAACCTGATTAATTCTTTAACGCTGTAATCGGAACCACAAATACGCCATCCGGCCTGCGGTAGGCGGCGTTAGCCATGCCGCACAGCACGCACAGCACCGCCGGGGGTTTCCCTTTGACATCGTGCTCTATGTCCTTTTTCAGACTTAGCAGGTTTTGTGCCGCAGCGTCAATCTGGTTTGCCCCAAGCTTGATCTCAAAGGCGCACCATTGCCCGTCAGAGAGCTCAATAACAGCGTCGATCTCCCGATTTTGATAATCCTGATAATGGTAGAGCGTTCCGCCAAAGGAGGAGGCGTAGATTTTCAGATCGCGCTCGCATAACGCTTCAAACAAAAAGCCCAGCGTTTCCAGATCGCCTAATAGCTGTTTGGGCGTTGCTTTCAATAGAGAGCACGCAAGGGAGGGATCGCAGAAATGCCGCTTGACCGCCTGCTTGACCCGCACGGAGGAACGAACGCCGGTAGAGAAGGGCGGCTGATGATCCGTGATAAACAGCCTTCCAAAGATGTCCAGATACTCCTTGACCGTTTCGACATCGATGTCCTCATCATCAACCTCTTTAATGTCGTTCTTCAAGGTTTTGTTGGTGGCGGTCGTACTCTCATTTCTGGCCAGGGAGCGTAGCAGCAGGCGCATTTTTGTGGTATTGCGCTTGACGCCGTCGATGCGGTAAACATCATCATCAATGACTGCGTTCAAATATTCTGCCGGAAGCAGAGCCGCCTGCTCAAGAGGAAGATGAAGGCTTCCGGGCCAGCCCCCTCGGATAATCAGCGCAATGAGCGTACGCAGGTCTACTTCGCCGGTCAGGACGGGCGATAGCTCGCCGTGACATAGCTTTTCCAGAGAAACCTTGCCTGAGGAATCTCCTGATTCATATAGTGACATAGGCTGCATGCGCAATTTAGCAATGCGACCTGCGCCGCTGTGCAGAATGCCCTTGTGATTTGGCGTTGCGGAGCCGGTTAAAATGAACTGGCCTTTTAGATGCGACTGATCTACCTTATAACGCACCGCATCCCATAGGGGAGGCACCTCCTGCCATTCATCAATCAAGCGGGGTGTTTCACCCTCTAATACCAGCGCAGGTGAAAGCTCCGCTAACTGCCTGTTTTGAAAATTACCGGACGGATCGCCAATAAAGATTGCGCTGTTGCTGTGATGTAACGAAGTCCAGGTCTTGCCGCACCATTTGGGCCCCTCTATGCATACCGCGCCAAAGATTTGCAAATACTCAGCAACTTTTGCGTCAATAATTCGGGGTAAATAGCTTTGTTGAATCATCTATCTCACCTCCTCATTATTATATGCTAATCCGATTGATTTTACAATTGGAATCCGATTGATTTTGAATATTGAATCCGATTGATTTTGAACTTTCAATTCGGATGATTTTTTGGGGGATATTGAACCGTATTGCGCAATCGATTCGTGGAACGCACCGAGAGCGTTTTGAGAACCAAACGGCCCTCGACGTTTAAATAGGAATACAAAATTTGGCGCGCAGCAAAAGCCGCGCGCCGGTCAAGAAACCTACAGCACTTGCCCCCTGGCAGGAGAAAGAACGCCATGAGGTTTATGGAATAACGATGGTTTTTCCATTATGCTGCGCAGGGACAAACGCGTCCTGGATATGATCCAGGGAAATGCGGTCGCTAATGAGATCGACCAGATTCAAACGGCCCGAAGTAATAATCTGCGCCGCGCGGCCCTGCGTATTGGGGTTGACGTAGGAGGTTTTTACCGTCAGTTCCTTTTTGAAGGCCTCAAAGGGCTTAAAGGGAATGGCACAGTCCGGGTTGGTAAGACCAAAGATCATTACGGTTGCGGCCTTGCCCGCATATTCAATCGCATACTCAACCGTTTCCGGCCGTCCCACGCACTCGATTGCCACTCGGATATCCTCACAGCCGGCGGCTCTGAGCGCTTCCGAAACATTCTCCTTCAGCGGGTTGAGCACAATATCCGCGCCCAGCTTTTTGGCAAGCGCAAAACGCTTTTCGTTGGTTTCCAGCATCGCTATGCGCGTAGCGCCGCTCATTTGCGCTAGTTGCAGCATAATCATGCCAATGGTGCCTCCGCCTACGATTAGAACCGTATCTCCGCATTGAATCTGCGACAAATCAATGCCATGCAGGCAGCATGCTACCGGCTCGCACATGGCGGCTTCCTCAAAGGGAACGCTGTCCGGCAGGATAAACACCTGTTTTTCCAAAACGACACAGTATTCGGCAAAACCGCCATTATAGTTAACGCCGGTTGCGGCCATATGATCGCAGAAATGAGGGTTGCCCCTTCTGCATTGATCGCAGGCTTCACAGGAGATATTTGGGTTCACCGTTACGTGTTGCCCCACTTTGACGCGCGTAACAGAGGAACCGGTCTTTTCAATCACGCCGGAAAACTCATGCCCCAATATGACGGGGGGATTACAATCCGTTGCGCCCTGCGCGCCCGAGAAGATATGAATGTCCGTTCCACACACGCCGCATGCTTTTACCCGGATGAGAACTTCATTTTCTTTTACGGATGGCGTTGGAAAATTCGTTTCCACACGAATATCGCCTTTTCCATAGAAAACAGCCGCTTTCATGGATATTCCTCCCTTGCTTTGTGGTAAAGAGTCGAAACTCGCGCTTGTAGCGAAAGCTTAGAAAAGGCAACCGTTCTCGCAAAGAATTTTGCGGAGCTGTTTAACCGGTACGTCGCGCACCTCAAGTTTCATATCGAGGCTCATCGCGGCAGCTTCCCCGGCGGCTTCGCCAATCGCCATGCACGGGCCCATTACGCGGGCGGAGGCATAGGTATCGGTATCTACGCTAACGGTGCGGCCGCTGAGCAGCAGGCCGTTGATCGTTTTGGGCACCAGGCATCCGTAAGGAATGCCGAAGGGCGTGGCCAAGGGAGTCAGATCGATGTGATCCTTCGTACCGCTATGGATATCAATATTGTAGGCGGATTGCGCCACGGCGTTTTCACGCACGTAATCGGAGTACATTTCCTGGCGGGTTAATGTGTATACGCCCTCAAAATGGCGCGTTTCCCGTATTCCCAGCGAAGGGGCAATGCTGGAAAGCCGCGCGTTTTCAAAGCCCGGTACATATTTGTTGAGAAAAGCCATCAGCTGGCGAATCTGCAAATAGCCGGTTTCCAGTCCCGCGGAAAGCTGATAGGGATCGGACGCGTCAATATTGAGAATACGGGAGGTGTTGATGGCCAACAGGCCCTTTACGGGTGTGGTGATATAAATGAACTGATTGCGCGGAACATCAAAATCGCCCGCTTCTTTGGCTTTGCGGATTACATCCGTTAGGCCGATGAAGCAATGCCCGGGGGTGGCGCGGAAGAAATCGGGCGTGTAGCCCTTGGCATAGCTTTCCTTGATGCCAAAATCCTGCGGATGCGTTTGCGCAAACGCAAGCAACTTTTCCAGATCATAGTCCGTTACGGTAAACATAAGCGTTGCGGGCTGCATAATGCCGGTGCCATCCTGACCGCTGTGAAAAGGCGCGCCCGCCATATAGGCCATATCGCCATCTCCGGTAGCGTCTATGAACACCTGTGCGGAAATAATGGTTTGCACGCATTTTCCGTATACTGTTACAGCCGTTATGCGGGCGTTTTCTACCTGTACATCCAAAAGTTCGCTGTTGAAAAGAATGTCAACCCCAGCCTCGCGGCACATCTCCACAGCCACGATTTTGAAGCATTCCGGAGAAATCGGACTGATGGAGTTATGAACCGGACAGCGGAAATGCCCCATGGCGCCGTGCATGGCCTCCAGCCTGTCCATGATTTCCTGGGCAATTCCGCCCAAGGCTTTATTGCCGCTGCGATCCAGATAGCCCAGAATGCCCAGACCAGACGTGGCGGTTCCGCCAAGAAATGCATTGCGTTCCACAAGAATAACGCGTTTGCCCCGCCGGGCCGCCGCGATTGCCGCAGGAATGCCTCCCGGGCCGCCGCCGATAACGGCCACATCGTATGTTTTGCTGACTGAATGCCGCATGTGTTTCCTTCCTTTCAGCGGATAAGATAGAATCATATGAAACAGCAAGCCGGTATGCCGCACGCAGAGGAACGGCATACCGGCTTGTTTACTTACGCGAGGGAGCCGTAATCAATCTCCACGGGCATGCGGGTTTTGGCGGATTCCATAATTGCCAGAATAGCCAGCGAGGTGCGTGCCGCATCCTCCAGGCTCACAACAAACGGCTCTCCTGAGGCGAGCTTGTCCACAAAGCTGCGGATGCTCTCGTACGCAAAGCCCTTTACGCGGCCATGAATCTGGTTGCGAACGATGATGTCCGGCACGGTAACCTTATCATCAGAATAGAACTGGATGAGGTTGTGATTGCTGGCGTCAATGGCGATCATGGCCTTATCGCCGCAAAGATTGCACTTGATATCGTTTACGCAGGGATTTGCATTTGGCGTAATCCAGCCGTTCTCCATCTGCGCCACGCCGCCTTTTTCAAACTCGAGCGTCGTGAGGAACACATCCTCCGTGGGAACGTTCAGCGCGTCGAGCACGCCCCGGTTTGAAACGGTATAGACACGTTTTACGCGATCCTGAAACAGCCATTGCAGCGTATCGAAGCTGTGGCTGCCAAGGAACCATAGGATGGAGGATTTTGCCGCCCAGGGCAGCATATCCGTTGCCACCCACTTTATATCGTTGAGGCGGAAATAGGCGTTTTGCAAAACTCCAAGCTCGCCATTCTCAATCAGCCGGTGCGCTTCGGCAAAGGGAGGGCTCCAGCGATTATGCAGATCCACCATGGCTCGCACGCCTGCGGCTTTAACTGCGTCCACAATGCGGAAAACATCCTCGCGCGTGGTAGCAAGCGGCTTTTCAATCAGCATGTGTTTTCCCGCCGCGGCGCATTTTACGGCAATATCCGCATGCAGATGATCGGGCGTTACGATGGATACGGCCTCGAACTCCCCATCCCTGAGCATATCGTCAACGTCGGTATAAACCTTGCTCAAACCGTATTTTTCCGCCAGGGCACGAGCACGCTCCTCATTTTTGTCACAGATTGCGACGGGATCAACCATAGGATGCTCGCGATAGATCGCGGCGTGAGTATCACCCCACACGCCGGCGCCGACGATGGCTATACGAAACGTTTTCAAACCCGCTCAACTCCTTTGATAAGGTTTTTGTTGTTTCGCATTATAGCATAGCGCTTTTTCTATCGCTTTCTTCAGCGGGCGTACTTGTTATCAATTTGGGCGGATGGGTGCGCAAGCATGCCATAATCCACCGTTACGGGCTGATGGGTTCGGGCGGATTCCATAATTGCCAAAATGGCTAGGGATACGCTGGCCGCCTCATCAAGGCTTACGCCGAAGGGCTTGTTATGAAGCAGCGCTTCGGCAAAGCTGCGAATGCTTTCATAGGCAAAACCCGCCGTATGGCCATGGATTACGTTGCGGGCCAAAATATCAGGTACGCTGGCTTTCTGATCAGAATAAAGCTGGATGAGATTGTGACTGCCGGTGTCAATGGAAAGGAGCCCCTTGTCGCCGCTGAGGCTGCATTTCATATCGTTTGCGCGCGGATAGGCATTCGGCGTGATCCATCCGTTCTCCATCTGGGCGATGCTTCCGTTTTCAAATTCCAGCGTTATTTGGAAAACATCCTCGGAGGAAACGTTTTGGCTGTCCAGCACGCCGCGGCTGGAAACGGCATACACACGTTTTACGCGGCTGCCCACCAGCCATTGGAGCAGATCAAGGCTATGGCTTCCCAAAAACCACAAAACGGAGGAACGCGAAGCCCAGGAGAGCATATCGGTCGCTACGCGCCGCACATCGTCAAGGCGCAGATATGCGCTGCGGATACGGCCGAGCTCCCCGTTCTCAATCATCCGGCGCGCTTCGGCAAAAGGCGGGTTCCAGCGGTTATGCATATCCACCATAACACGAACCTGATTCTGCCGGGCTGCCTCCACAATGCGGAAAACATCCTCGCGTGTGGTGGCAAGCGGCTTTTCAATGAGCATATGTTTTTTTGCGCCGGCACATTTGACGGCAATATCCGCGTGAAGATGATCCGGCGTAACGATGGAAACCGCGTCAAACCCACCGGCGGCGAGCAGGGCGTCAACGTCGGAATAAACGCGCTCGATGCCATAGGCAGCCGCCAGCGCTTGCGCGCGCTCAACGTTACGGTCGCATATAGCGACAAGCCGCACTTGGGGATGCTCATGGTACACGTCCGCATGTGCCCTTCCCCAAAGCCCCGCTCCCACAATTGCTGTTTGAATAGCCTGCATATCGTCCGCTCCTTCCGTTTTCTTAACCCAATTATAACGTGGAGCGATGTTAATTCCTTACCCTTTCGGTCCGACTTGTTATCATTTCAGGCTCGGCCGCCACGCGGCGCAGATAATCGGTGGGGCTTGCCCCCATCAGCCTGCGAAACTGCGTGGAGAACGCCTGGCAGGAGGAATAGCCCAGTTCTACCGCCACCTCGGTAACGTTCCATTTGCCGCTTCGCAGCATACGGCGGGCTTCGCAGGCGCGCATCCACTGATAACAATGCATAACCCCCGGCTCGTTTTGCGAGCGAAACAACGCTTTCAGGGCCGTTCCGCTCATATCCAGATAGCGACAGCAATCAGCAAAGCTGAGATTATCGCTCAGATGGGCCCGCATATATGCCTTGAGGCGCTCAACCAGCATTTCAGGGCGTTCCTGACTGGTGACAAGCGAAGCTTTCGCACTGGTTGTATTTTGTGCCTGGCTGGTTCGGATCATTTCGATCAGCATAAGCTCCAAATAGTCCACAATCATTTGAAGCGCGCCAAAGCGCGCGCTGGACAGCCGGTCGCGCGAGAGGTCGCGGTGGCAGTCCAGAAGCGGGCCGTAAAGAGCGGCGCCCTCCTCCAGAAGCTTTGAAAGCAGCATGCGTTCGTTGCGGGCCGTCGTGATTGGACGGTTCTGAATCAGGCGTATCGTTTGACTTTCCAGCGAGAATGAAACGATTAGTATGTTGGGCGTGCAGGAAGGCAGCAGGTGGATGCAATGATAGCGGTTGGGCGCGTGCAGGAAAAGCTCCCCCTGCTTGAGAAGATGGTATTCTTCGCCAGACTGGATCATAGCCTGGCCCGCATCCATGTATACCATTTCCCAAAAATCGTGGCTTTCGCCCTCAAGAGGATCGTTGGGCGAGAACTGAAAATAGTACAGGCTGTGCAAGCGCGTGATGTGCAGCTCACGCTGGGTGGAGATGGAAGGATAGCGGATCATGTCTGCCCGGAAGGCGGTGCCACCGAACCGCGCTTGACAATATGGGTTGGCAGAAGGATGTTCTTGTTTGGCTCCCCCGGATTGGTAATCGCCTGCACAACGAGATCCGCAGCGCTGCTGCCTAGGTGAAAAAGTGGCACATGCACTGTTGTAAGAGCCGGATAGGTGAGTGTGGCAATATCATAATCATTATGGCCCATAACGGATATATCCTGCGGAACGCGCAGCTGCATTTCGGTGGCTACAGCCAGAACGCTTGCCGCCTTGTAATCGTCCATGCAGAACACCGCGGTTGGACGGCATGGGTGGGAGAGAAGATGCGTTGCCGCCTCGCGGGAGCTTTCCTGCGCGTACTTTGCCTCAAAAACGAAATGCGGCTCCACCTTCAGCCCATGGTCGGATACCGCGTCCAGGTAACCCTGGTAACGCATGCGGTTTACCGTATAATCCAAAGATGAGTACAGCATACCGATGCGGCGGTGGCCCAGGCCGATTAAATAGCGAACAGCCTCATAGCAGTCGGCATAATCATCCGTACCTACGGAATTATAGGGCATGCTATGGACGTCCGGCTGCCCAGAGGGAAAGCCGATCAGCACGAAGGGCGCGCGCGTTTCCACCAGCCTTTCCAGCAGATGATCGTTTCGGTAAGAACCGATCACCACCGCGCCCTGGATCGCGCCGGTCAGGATAAGGTTCATGCAATGCTCCATTTCCTCCTGTGGGTTCACGTTGGTACACAACAGGGGATTAAAGCCATGCTTGTTTAACCCGGTGCTGAGGCCTTCCAGAATCCGCATGAAATCGGGATTGTCAAACGCCTGATCCTTTGTGCGGCCCATGAGCACGGCAATGTTGCGCAGGCTGCGCACAGCAAGGCTTTTTGCAATTACGCTTGGAGTATAGCCCAGCTTTTTGATGGAGCGCAATACGCGCCTACGTATTTCCGGAGATACGTTCGGCGCATTATTGGTAACGCGCGATACGGTAGAAATGGATACGTGCGCGGCTTGGGCGACGTCTTTAATCGTAGCTGCCAATGAAGCATCAACCTCTTTCCGAACGATTGAAAACGTTTTTTGTAAAATTATTATATGAGAGAAAAAGTATTATTTCAAGAAAAGTTTTAAGGATAAATATGCTAAATTTTATATATATATTTTGGATAAATATATTTCAAAGTCGCAAACTTGCAAAAAATAAAAAAGTTTATAATTCAAATATATTTAAAGAAAACAAGCAAAAATAATAGATAATCTGCTAATAACCTCGGAATTTACAGAGTTTAAAAAAACGTTTTCATAAATTATCCTGAAATCAACATCTGAACCGCATAAAGTGATGGGAATTAAAAATCGCTTTGTGTAAAGCAAAAAATTGAGGAGGAAAAGACCAATGAAAAAAATCGTCAAAGCCGTATCCCTGGTTCTGGTTTGTGCGTTAATGCTCAGCTTGTTGGGCGTTAGCGCTCTGGCCGAGGAGAAAAAGACTGTGCGCATGTGGACGTTCCTGGATCCTACCAATACAACAAACGGCCGTTCGGTTGCCTTGCAGCAGATTATCGATAAATTCGAGGCTGAGCATCCCGACATCGATATCGTGGTAGAGCCCCAGGATTGGGCGAGTATGTCCACAAAGTTCTTCGCGGCGCATGCAGCCGGCAATGCGCCCGATATCTGCTGGATCATCATGGACGAGATGGGCGCGGCTCTGGATCTCAACGCGCTTGAGCCACTGGAGAATCTGGCGATAGGCAAATGGAGCGAGGAAGAAATTGCGGATATCGACGACGCCTTCTGGCAATTCGGCGTTCGCGACGGGAAGCATTACCAGATTACCTTCTCCCGCAATTATGTTACCATCTACTATCGCGCCGACCTGTTTGAGCAGAATGGAATTGAGATTCCGCGCACCTGGGATGAACTGATTGCCGCCGCGCAGAAGCTCACCGGATATGACGAGAAGCTTGGCGTGCAGCGCTATGGCTTCGGCCTCGCGCTGGCCACCGAGGATGTGGATCCCCAGTTGATGACCAACATGATCCTTTCCGAGCAGGGCACGCTGTTTAACGAGGATGGAACCGCGAACTGGGCCAACGAGACCGGCGTAAAGGCCTTGGAAACCATGTGCAAGTTCATTACTGAATATGGCATTTCTCCGGAAACGGCCGTTTCCACCACGGGCGAAGATCTGTGGGTGGATTTTGAAGCCGGCAAGCTGGCAATGATGTCCGGCGGCGCGATCCGCGTAAACACCGTGCGTTCCAACTGCGTATATGATCCCTCTGCCGTGCAGATCATGCTCTGGCCCACCGCGGATGGCGAAGGCCATGCCCCCGGCGTTATCAACGGCTGGTGCGTTGGCGTGTGGAGCAAGAGCAAGGTAAAGGAAGAAGCCGGTCTGTTCCTTGAGGCCATGGTAAGCCCCGAGGCGGATAAGCTGTGGGTGGAGCTGGGCGGTCAGCCCGCAATGCGCCAGTCCACTTTGGAAAATGCGAAGGAATATATTGAGAAGAACGAATTCCTGACCGTTATTTCCGAAGGTTTCCTTACCGCCGGATGGCCGCAGCCCACGGACTTCCCCGTGTCTAGCTGGAAAAACGATATGAACAACGCTGCGCAGAAGGTGCTGGTTGACAAGATGAGCCCGATGGAAGCGCTTGAGGCGGTTGCTCAGGATTTCAACATGCGCAATCAATAAGACCAGCTCTTTGGCACGCGCTGCCTGTTTTCTTCCCTCCCCGCGAAAGCGGGGAGGGAAGATGTTCTCAAAGGAGGGACAAGCCGTTGAAATCTCAAAGGAAAATGGGACCTATGCTGGTTGCACCGGCCATGCTGCTAATTTTTGCGTTGCTTATCTGGCCGCTTTTTTATACGGTCTATTGCAGCTTTTTTAAGCTGGATTACCTGAATTTCGGCGGCTTTGTGGAATGGCAAAACTATACGCGAATCCTTACAGACAAAAGCGTTTACGCCTCGTTTGGCGTTACCTTTATTGTAACGCTTTGCTCAACCGGTATATCGATGCTGCTGGGCCTGGTGCTGGCCTTATGGATTGACAAGCGCAGCGGTATAATGGCCTTTGGTATCGAAATGGTTGGACTTTTGCCCTGGGTTATTTCCATGATGGTTGGCACCATGCTTTGGCGCTGGGTGCTCAATGGCGATACAAGCCTGTTTAATCATGTTTTACGCATATTGGGTATGGAGCCTATTCAGCTTTTTAACCGCAAGACGGAAGCGGTTGTGACGCTTATTTTGGTTATGGCGTGGCGCACGATAGGCTATTCAATGGTGATGATTCTCGCGGGCCTCAAGAGCATATCGGAAGCGCTTGTGGAGGCCGCGCGTGTAGACGGCGCGAACAACTGGAAGGTACTTACCCGCATTCGCCTGCCGCTGATTAAAACGCCAATGCTGATTTCCGCGATTGTGCTGACGATGAGCAACTTCAATAACAATACCGTACCTATGGTGCTGACCAGCGGCGGCCCCAGCAATGCCACAAATGTGATTACCCTTTATCTTTATAAGCTCAGCTTCGACTATTACAAGTTCGGCACTGCGTCCGCGCTTTCCACGTTACTGTTTGCCGTTAACGCAATCATGATTTTCTTCTATATTAGGATGGTGAAGTATGATATATGATGCGACGGCCCAGCGCCGAAAGAAGCTTCTGCGTAAACTGGGCGGAAAGACCATGGAATTGATTTTGCTGATTGTGGTGCTGGTCGTAACTCTGCTTCCCATCATTTGGGGCTTGGCTACGTCGTTTAAGCCAAGAAGAGAGCTGTTTGCCTACCCGCCCACTTTTATAGGCTCCTCCATTTCGCTGGAGCATTATGAAAACATTTTTCTTAGCGGGTTTTGGGTGGGCGTACGCAACAGCGCATTTTACTCCGGAGTCTCCATTTTGCTTGTGCTTGTTTTGGGCGTGCCTGCGGCCTATGGCTTCCAGCGCTGCCGCTTCCGGTTTAAGAAGCTGCTGTTCTACTTTGTGGTGGCCGGTATTCCGCTGTCGGCGGGCAGCTCGGTGCTTTTGATTCCAAACTATATCATGATGTCCAAATTGCAGATGATTGACCGTTGGTATACGCTCATCCTGATTTACGCGGCGTATCAGATTCCTATGTCCATTTGGATCATCCGAAGCGGCGTGGAATCGATCCCCATTGCAATTGACGAGGCCGCGCGGATAGACGGCTGCTCTCACGCTTATATCATATTTTGCCTTACGCCGCGGCTGATTTTACCCTCCATCGCTTCGGCTGCGCTATTCACATTTATTGGCTCGTGGAATGAGTTTATCGTTAGCAGCGTCATGCTCAACGATCCGGCTTTGCGTTCCATTCAACAGGTGATTTACTACTTTATGGGCTTTTTTGGCACGGACTGGGGCGCGTTGTGCGCGGCGGCCTGTATGGCGATCCTGCCAATCCTGATTGTGTTTGTACTGCTGGGAAAAATGATGATTTCCGGCCTTACGCAGGGTGCAGTCAAGGGATAAGGAACGGAGGAAAAGCACTATGGTGCATAAACGGCTCAAATATGACGTGACCGTTGTTGGCGGCGGTACAAGCGGCGTGGCTGCGGCGGTTGCCGCCGCGCGCAACGGCGCAAACACACTGCTGGTGGAACGAAACCAGTTTTTGGGCGGCATGCTTGTTTCCGGACTGGGAATTTTGGGCTATCGGGATCGCACGGGGAAGAAGGTTGTTGGCGGCATTGCGCAGGAGCTGATTGATAAACTGGACGAAACGGATGATACGCAGGGGCATAACTACTGCCCAATCCTTAATTCCCTTACGCCGGTGAACACGGCCATGATGCAGCTCCGGTTGCTTGAGCTGTGCCATGAAGCCAACGTGCACCTGCTGCTATGCTGTGAAGTATGCGATGTGCATATGGAGGGCGGGCGCTTAACGCAAGTGACCGCGTTTGGGAAAAACCATTATTACGATATTGATGCGAAGATTTTTATTGATGCGACCGGAGATGGCGAGCTAAGCTATTTGGCGGGCGTGCCAATGGTTCCGCGTCAGGACGCGGGTGAGTTACAGCCAGCTTCGCTTATTTTTGCGCTTTCCAATGTGAAACGCGAGGCTGTGTTGGAGTATCTTGAGCAGAATCCTGACGAGGCCAAAACGCCCGAAGGTTATGAAATGGAAACAAGCCCGGCGTTCTATCGCGGCTCTAAGGGATACAACGTTCTTGGATTGGATTGTCTGATACGCACCGCGCGCGCGAACGGGGACTATAAAGATATACCGCGCGACCGTTTTTCCACGATTACAAACCCGCTGCCAGATAGAATGACGATCAACAATACGCGCATCATGAACTTTGACGGAAGCGATCTGTTTCAACTCAGCAGGGGGATTGTGGAAGGCTACCGGCAGATGGGAGAACTACTGCATTTTATTCCCAAGTATGTTCCGGGATATGAGCAGAGCCAACTGACATGCGTTTCTCCCATGCTTGGCGTGCGTGAATCGCGGCGATGCATCGGGGAAAAAACACTCACAAGCAAATCTGTTTTAGAAGGTGAGATTCCTGAGGATACGGTGGCTCTGTGCGGCTATAACATCGACATTCATCACGGTAGGGATGAGGGCAGCGAGCTATACATTGTGCAGAGAGGTTATGGAATTCCCTATGGCGTTATGGTGAACCGCCAGGTCGATGGGCTGATTTTTACGGGACGGTTGATTTCGGTGGATAGGGACACCTATGGCTCAACCCGTATTATGAGCACCTGCATGGCTCTTGGAGAAGCGGCGGGATGCGCGGCGGTACAATGCGTATCAACAGGGCTGAGCCCGGCGGATGTGGACGTTGCCCGGCTGCGTGAAACGCTACGCAGCCAAAACGCGATTCTGGAGGTGCAACATGATCCAGAGGACCTATGACGTAGTATGTATAGGCGGCGGGCCTGGGGGATTCCCCGCGGCGATAGCCGCCGCGCGCATGGGACAAAAGACGCTGCTGGTGGAGCGTAACGGCTTTCTGGGCGGCATGGCTGCAACCGGGCTTGGCCTGCTGGGCTATTTGGATGGCGAAGGAGCGCTTGCTCTGGGCGGAATTGCTCAGGAATTTGTGGATAGGCTTGTGCGCGCGGGAGGGGCTTCAGGCCATTACCGCAGCCCGGTTTATCATTCCGTTACGCCGGTAAATCCTGAACTGGTAAAGCTGGTCGCTCTTCAAATGTGCGAGGAAGCGGGGGTGGAGCTGCTGTTCCATTGCGTGCCCCTTGAAGCAGACATCTGCGATGGAAGGCTCTCTGGGATTGTATTGCTTGGCAAGGGAACGCGGGTGCGGGTTCAGGCCAAGGTGTTCGTAGATGCTACGGGCGACGGCGACTTGGCGGAGATGGCGGGCGCAGCCTATGTGTACGGCCCGGATCAGGGAGAAGTGGCACAACCGGCGACGCTGATGTTCACCGTATGCAATGTTGATATGGACAAGGTTTATGCCTATGCTGAGGCGCATCCCGAAGAGCTTGCGCTGCCGGAGCGTTTGTCAGAGGTTCTTCAAGATAAAAAAGGCGTTTGCTTTACAGGCTTTTCATCGTTGCTAAAAAAGGCGGCGGAGGAGGGGCGGTATCATATCCCTGGGAACCGCTTTATCTATATCGCCTCGGCTGACAACGGAAGGCTCGCAATTAACTGTAGCTGCCTGCCTGGAGTGAACGCAGACGACCCCGAAAGCCTCTCCGGGGGAGTGGAGGACGGCAGTATGCAGGTGCTGGAGCTGTTGGACGTGATGCACGATTTTTTCCCAGGCTTTGAAAAGTGCCGGTTATCCTCCGTATCCCCCCTTCTGGGAATTCGGGAGAGCAGGCATTTCCGTGGCCGCAGGCGGCTCACCGGCGAAGAAGTGAAGCAGGCGTTCAGGGATGACGAAACGATTGCGTTGGGCGCTTGTAATATTGATATTCACGCTGGCGACGGGACAGCGCGGCTCGAATGGGTGAAAAAGCCTTATGGAATACCGCTGGGCGCGCTTATTCCGGAGAAGGTGGAAGGACTGGTTTTTAGCGGAAGGATGATTGACGCGGATACGGAAGCGTTTGGCTCCTGCCGCGTAATGGGCACATGCATGGCAATTGGCGAGGCGGCGGGAGTGTGCGCGGGACTGGCCGCGAAGCGCGGCGTACCTGTCGCGGCGGTTCCCGCACAGGCAGTGCGCGGCGTGCTTGTGCAAAATGGTGCGATTCTATAATAAAAGGGGCTTCCGGTTAGGCATATGCCTGCATCGGAGGCTCATTTTACATATGCTTTTGGCTCTTGATGAAGATTTGCAGGTATTTCCCGTGAACATGCGGATTGAAATAATTGTACATGTCGCAAACAAGCCAGACCTATGCCGCGTGAGGACGGTGCTTCATGTGCTGTGGAACGCTTGTATAGACATCCAAGCCCTTATCATGCGCCTTGCCCTCAGGGCATGGCCCTATATTAGCACTTACGGGCGCCATGGCCGCCCCCATATTGTTGGCGTCGGATATGCCCAAATCCACCACGCGGCCCATGCAGACGCGCGCAATGCGGGCCATCACCGGGGCTTTGGGCGCGGCGTTCAGCACAACCGCTCCGGCGCCGGTAACCGTCCATTGCGCCGTGGGCGGACGCTGCGTGCCAAACTCCAGAGGAAAGCGGTATTGGCGCTCCGCTGTGCAGAAGTGGCTGCTGGCGGCGCACACAACCTGCTGCGCGTGACCGCCATCCAGCAGCATCCCGCCCAGGGCCAGGCTTTCAGCCATGGTGGAGCATGCGCCGTACAGGCCGATGAAGGGAATGCCAAGGTCGCGCGCGGAAAACGAGGCGGTGATGATCTGGTTGAGCAGGTCGCCGCCAAGCAGAAATTGGATATCCTGCGGCAGACTGCCGCTTTTCTCAATGGCTTTGCGGATGGCGTCCAAATATAACTGCTTTTCCGCCAGCTCGAAGGTATCCTGATTATACAGCTCATCCTGTGTTATGTAGTCAAACTCGCTTCCAAGGGGGCCCTCGCCCTCCATGCGGCCCACATAGGTAGCGGCCGCGCAGATGGCGGGGCGGTTTGGCAGATCAATGGTTTGAATCCCGATGCGTTTGGAAGGCATGCAGGCTCGGCTCCTTTCCAACCTTAATGGATAAACAGCGCGTAGATAATGCCCACCAGCACCGACGCGCCTATGCCGTAAACCAGCACGGGCCCGGCGATGGTGAAAAGCTTCGCGCCAAGGCCCAGCACCAGCCCCTCGCGGCGAAATTCCAGGGCGGGGGAAACCATGGCGTTGGCAAAGCCGGTGATGGGCACGAAGGTGCCCGCACCCGCAAACTTGCCCAGCTTGTCAAAGATACCTATGCCCGTTAATACCGCCGTGAGAAAGATAAGCACGACGCAGGCCAGGCAGGACGCGTCGCGCGCGGTGAGGTTGAGCGTTTGATAGCCGAAATCCGTAACGGCCTGGCCCAGCACGCAAATCAACCCGCCTACCCAAAAGGCGTTGAAAAGCCCGGAGCCTAACTGGGAGGGAGGGGAAAGCTGATCCGTAAGCCAGGAATAGTGCTGAGGATCGGTATGCACGCGCTGCTTATCCATGCTGGGTACCTCCTGAAATATCGGGCCGTCCCACCGGGCCGCTTGTGGGCGTTTTGATAAAGACTTCGCGCTCCGCGGGCCGCGGGCCGCTTTGCAGAGCGGAAGGCACAAAGGTAACGCGTTGGTGTTCCATTGCCATGCCTCCTTTTTTGGCGCTATGCAAAGTATGCCGCGGCGAATCGCGGATGATACGGACGAAAGAAAACCGGGCGCAATAAAATTGGCCGATAAAATTCGAGAAAACCAATCATTCATCTTGACATTGGACGGGGTGTTGGCTATACTAGAGTAGTTGTTTTGTGGTATTCTGCGTGTTGCGAACGCTACGCGCAACGCCATACATTGAAACTGCAAGGAGTGTTCACAAATGTTCCGTACCTACCAGCCCAAGAAGCGTCAGCGCAGCAAGGTGCACGGCTTCCGTGCCCGT
>JALEIQ010000189.1 GCA_022769795.1 Clostridiales bacterium | reverse complement strand
GACCTACGCGGCTCCGCTGAAGGTGTTCGTGCGCCTGAAAAACCGCGAAACCGGCGAGATCAAGGAATCCGACGTGTTCATGGGCGACTTCCCCCTCATGACCGAGCATGGTACCTTTATCATCAACGGCGCGGAGCGCGTTATTGTAAGCCAGCTGGTGCGTTCGCCCGGCGTGTATTACGAGGATCAGATCGATAAGGCGGGCAAGCATCTGTTTGCCACCACGGTGATTCCCAACCGCGGCGCATGGCTGGAATATGAAACCGACTCCAATGACGTGCTGTGGGTGCGTATCGACCGCGCGCGCAAGCTGCCCATTACGCTGATTCTGCGCGCCCTGGGCTACGGCACCGACGCGGAGATCATTGACCTGCTGGGTGAGGACGAGCGCCTGATGGCCACCATTCAGCGCGGCGACAACGCCAAGAGCCGCGACGAGGGCCTGATTGAGATTTACAAGCGTCAAAAGCCCGGCGAGCCGCCCACACGCGAGAGCGCGCAGAGCCTGTTTAACTCGCTGTTTTTCGACTCCAAGCGCTACGATTTGATGCGCGTGGGTCGCTACAAATTCAACAAAAAGCTGTCCCTGGCCACGCGCATTCAGGAGCGCACCGCCGCCGAGGATGTGGTGAACCCGCAGACCGGCGAGGTGATGGTGAAGGCGGGCGAGGACATCTCCAAGGAGCTGGCCCGCGCCATCCAGAACGCCGGTGTGAACAGCGTGATGATCGACGTGGACGGCCAGGCGCACAAGGTGGTGGGCAACCACTTTGTGGACGCCGCCGCGTATCTGCCCTTTGACCCCAAGGAGGCGGGCGTGCAGGAGTACGTGCTCTATCCCGTGCTGCGTGAGATTCTGGACAGCAGCGCCAACGAGGAGGAGCTGCGCCAGAACGTTCGCGCGCATGTGCACGACCTGGTGCCCAAGCACATCATCACCGAGGATATCGTGGCCTCCATCAGCTATCTGCTGGGCCTGCCCTACGGCATTGGCTTTACCGACGATATCGATCATCTGGGCAACCGCCGCCTGCGCAGCGTGGGCGAGCTTCTGCAAAACCAGATCCGCATCGGCCTGAGCCGCCTGGAGCGCGTTGTGCGCGAGCGCATGGCCATCCAGGATGCGGATGAGGTGCGCCCCGGCGAGCTGATTAACATCCGCCCGGTGAGCGCGGCCATCAAGGAGTTCTTTGGCTCCTCCCAGCTAAGCCAGTTCATGGATCAGCCCAACCCGCTGGCCGAGCTTACGCACAAGCGCCGTTTGAGCGCCCTGGGCCCCGGCGGCCTGAACCGCGACCGCGCCTCCTTTGAGGTTCGCGACGTGCATTACAGCCACTACGCGCGCATCTGCCCCATTGAAACGCCTGAAGGTCCCAACATCGGCCTGATTGGCTCGCTGGCGACCTATGCGCGCATCAACGAGTACGGTTTCATCGAGGCGCCTTACCGCATTGTGGACCCCAAAACCCACAGGGTTACGGATCAGATCGTGTATATGACGGCTGACGAGGAGGACTTCTACACCGTTGCCGAGGCCAACGAGCCCCTCAATGAGGACGGCACCTTTGTTAACGAATATGTGACCGTGCGCGATAAGGCCGAGATCATTCAGGTGCCGCGCGACCGCGTGGATTTGATTGACGTAAGCCCCCGCCAGATCGTATCCGTGGCCACGGCCATGATTCCCTTCCTGGAGAACGACGACGCTACGCGCGCCCTGATGGGCTCCAACATGCAGCGCCAGGCCGTGCCGCTGCTGGTGCCGGAGGCGCCTATCGTCGGCACAGGCATGGAGTATAAGGCCGCGCATGACAGCGGCGTGGTGCTTTTGAGCAAGCAGGACGGCGTTGTGGAGAAGGTGGCGGGCGACCAGATTGTGGTGAAGGACACGCTGGGCGAGCGCCACACCTACAAGCTTTCCAAGTTTGCCCGCAGCAACCAGGGCACCTGTATCAATCAGCGGCCTCGCGTAAAGGCTGGACAGGTGATTGAGAAGGGCGACCTGCTAGCCGACGGCCCCTCCACCGAAAAGGGCGAGATCGGCCTGGGCCGCAACGTGCTGATCGGCTTTATGACGTGGGAAGGCTACAACTACGAGGACGCCGTGCTCATCAGCGAAAAGCTGGTGAAGGAGGACATCTATACCTCCATCCATATCGAGGAGTTTGAGAGCGAGGCCCGTGAAACCAAGCTTGGGCCCGAGGAAATCACCCGCGACATTCCCAACATTGGCGACGACGCGGTGAAGGATTTGGACGAGGACGGCATCATCCGCATCGGCGCGGAGGTGCGCGCCGGCGATATCCTGGTGGGCAAGGTAACGCCCAAGGGAGAAACCGACCTGACCGCCGAGGAACGCCTGCTTCGCGCCATCTTCGGCGAGAAGGCGCGCGAGGTGCGCGATACCTCGCTGCGCGTGCCGCACGGCGAGGGCGGCATTGTGGTGGACGTAAAGATCTTCACGCGCGAAAACAAGGATGAGTTGTCTCCCGGCGTGAACGAGATGGTGCGTGTCTACATCGCCCAGAAGCGCAAGATCAGCGTGGGCGACAAGATGGCTGGCCGTCACGGCAACAAGGGCGTTGTAAGCCGTATCCTGCGCGAGGAGGATATGCCCTTTATGCCGGATGGCACGCCCCTGCAGATTGTTTTGAACCCGCTGGGCGTTCCCTCCCGTATGAACCTGGGCCAGGTGCTGGAGGTGCACCTGGGCATGGCCGCCAAGGCGCTGGGCTGGCACGTGGCCACTCCCGTGTTTGACGGCGCTACCGAGGAGGATATCGAGGAACTGCTGGTGAAGGCCGGAAAGCGCCCGGACGGCAAGACCATCCTGTATGACGGCCGTACCGGCGAGCCCTTCGAGAATCCCGTAACGGTAGGCTATATGTACTTCCTCAAGCTGCACCACCTGGTGGACGACAAGATGCACGCCCGCAGCGTGGGCCCGTATTCGCTGGTTACGCAGCAGCCCCTGGGCGGTAAGGCCCAGTTCGGCGGCCAGCGCTTTGGCGAGATGGGGGTTTGGGCGCTGGAAGCCTACGGCGCTGCCAATACCCTGCAGGAAATCCTGACGGTCAAGTCCGACGATATCGTGGGCCGCGTAAAGACCTACGAGGCCATCGTCAAGGGCACCAACATCCCCGCGCCCGGCGTGCCGGAGAGCTTTAAGGTGCTGATTAAGGAGCTGAAATCCCTGGCGCTGGATATCAAGGTGCTGGATGCGGACAAGAACGAGATCATCATCCGCGAGCTGGACGACGACGATATGGATATGGATACGTCCGCGCCCATGCGCTTTGAGGACGAGGAAGAAGAAACCGCGCCTGCCGAGCCCGAAACGGCTGAACCCGCCGTGGACGAGGATGTGGAGGTTGACTTCAGCCTTGATGACGACTTGGACGATTTTGATATGGATTTGGGCGACGACGATTTGGGCAGCATCGATCTGGATGACGACGATAAGCCCGAGGATGAAGAATAAGCCCATCCTGCCTCATAGAGCGAAAGGGAGTGCCGCATTTTGTTTGACCTGACGAACCTCGATTCCATCCAGATCGGCATGGCCTCGACCGAGCAGATTCTTGCGTGGAGCTACGGCGAGGTTACCAAGCCCGAAACCATCAATTACCGCACCTTGAAGCCCGAGCGCGACGGCCTGTATTGCGAGCGCATCTTTGGCCCAACCAAGGACTGGGAGTGTAACTGCGGCAAGTATAAGCGCATCAAGTTCAAGGATAAGAACAAGATTTGCGATAAGTGCGGCGTGCAGGTAACCCGTTCCAAGGTGCGCCGCGAGCGCATGGGTCACATCAAGCTGGCCGCGCCGGTAAGCCATATCTGGTATTTCAAGGGAATCCCCAGCCGCATGGGCATGCTGCTGGACATTAGCCCGCGCACGCTGGAAAAGGTGCTGTACTTCGCCAATTTCATCGTGCTGGATCCCGGCGACAGCAATGTGACGGGGCTGAAAAAGCATGAACTCATCACCGACGCGCGCTACCGCGAGGTGGAGGCCAAGTGCGGCGTGGGTAGCTTCCGCGCCGGTATGGGCGCCGAAGCCGTGAAGGAAATGCTCCAGGAGCTGGATCTTGACGCGATCAGCGCAAAGCTGAAAAAGGAAATTGCCGAGCTGGCCGAGAAGGAGCGCGACCGCGATACCGAGGGCCAGAAGCGCGCCCGTGCCGTGAAGCGCCTGGAAGTGATTGAAGCCTTCCGCATGAGCCACAACAAGCCCGAGTGGATGATTCTGGACGTGATTCCCGTTATGCCGCCGGATTTGCGCCCCATGGTGCAGTTGGACGGCGGGCGCTTTGCCACCAGCGACCTGAACGACCTGTACCGCCGCGTGATTAACCGCAACAACCGCTTAAAGAGGCTGTTGGAGCTGGGCGCGCCGGACATCATCGTGCGCAACGAAAAGCGCATGTTGCAGGAGGCTGTGGACGCGCTGATTGATAACGGCCGCCGCGGCCGCCCGGTAACGGGCCCCGGCAACCGCGCGCTCAAATCCCTGTCGGATTTCCTGCGCGGCAAGCAGGGCCGCTTCCGCCAGAACCTGCTTGGCAAGCGCGTGGACTATTCCGGGCGTTCCGTTATCGTGGTGGGCCCGGAGCTAAAGCTCTACCAGTGCGGCCTGCCTAAGGAAATGGCGTTGGAGCTGTTCAAGCCCTTTGTGATTGAGCGACTGGTTACGCTCAAAAAGGCGCACCACGGCAAGAATGCCAAGCGCATGGTGGAGAAGGGCCGCCCGGAGGTATGGGACATCCTTGAGGAAGTCATCAAGGAGCATCCGGTGCTTTTGAACCGCGCCCCCACGCTGCACCGCTTGGGCATTCAGGCGTTTGAGCCGCTGCTGGTGGAGGGCAAGGCGCTGAAGCTGCACCCGCTGGTGTGTACTGCCTACAATGCGGACTTTGACGGCGACCAGATGGCCATTCACGTGCCACTGTCTATGGAGGCGCAGGCCGAGGCCCGCTTCCTGATGCTGGCGCACAACAATATTTTGAAGCCGCAGGACGGCAAGCCCGTTATGTCCCCCTCGCAGGATATGGTTATTGGCTGCTATTACCTGACCATTGACAAGCCGGACGCAAAGGGCGCGGGTCGCGTGTTTACCAGCCCGGATGAGGCCATGATGGCCTATCAGTTGGGCGAGCTGAGCCTGCAGGCGCCCATCAAGGTGCGTGTGGAGCGCGAGTTTAACGGCCAGAAGGGCCGCAAGATCATTGACTGCACGTTGGGCCTGCTGCTCTTTAACGAAGTGATTCCGCAGGATATCGGGCGCAAGCCCCGCACCTGCCTGGAGGAAATGTTCCCCCTGGAAATCGACAGCCTGGCCGGTAAGAAGGAACTGGGCAAGATCGTTGACGAGGTATACCTCAAGCATGGTATTCATGAAACGGCACAGGTGCTGGATAACATCAAGAACCTGGGCTTCAAGTACTCCACGCGCGGCGCAATAACCGTATCCGTAAGCGATATCAAGGTGCCCGCCGAGAAACCGCAGATTTTGGCCGAGGCCGACGCGCAGGTGGCGGAAATCAACAACCTATACCGCATGGGTATGCTCTCCGAGGACGAGCGTTACACCAAGGTGGTTGATATCTGGAATACCACTACCTCAACCCTGCGCAACAAGATTCTGCCCAGTCTTGACAAGTTCAACCCCATCCGCATGATGACGGATTCCGGCGCTCGTGGTAGCGCGGCGCAGGTTTCCCAGCTTGCGGGCATGCGCGGCCTGATGGCGTCGCCTTCGGGCAAGGCGCTGGAGCTGCCTATTCGCGCGAACTTCCGCGAAGGCCTGAAGGTGCTGGAGTTCTTCCTGAGCTCGCACGGCAGCCGCAAGTCGCTGGCTGATACGGCGTTGCGTACGGCTGACTCTGGTTACCTGACTCGTCGCCTGGTGGACGTATCGCAGGAAGTAATCGTGCGCGAGCAGGACTGCTTTGCCGAGCGCGGCGAGAAGGTGCGCGGCATTACCGTGCAGGAGATCACCATCGGCAACCAGGTGATTGAGAGCCTGGAGGATCGCCTGATTGGTCGCGTGGCGGCTGAGGATATCGTCAACCCCGAAACGGGCGAGATCATCGTGGCGCTGAACGAAACCATCAGCAACGATAAGGCCAAGCTGATTACCAAGGCCGGTATTAAGAAGGCCCAGGTGCGCAGCGTTCTTACCTGCCGCAACGAAACCGGCGTTTGCGCCCGCTGCTACGGCGCGAACCTGGCTACCGGCGGCGCGGTGGATGTGGGCGAGGCCGTCGGCATCATTGCCGCGCAGGCCATCGGCGAGCCCGGCACACAGCTTACCATGCGTACCTTCCATACCGGCGGTATCGCCGGCGGCGACGATATCACGCAGGGTCTTCCCCGCGTTGAGGAGCTGTTTGAGGCCCGCAAGCCCAAGCGCGACGCGATCCTTACCGAGATCAGCGGCCGCGTAAGCCTGGGCGAGAACAAGAAAAAGCGCGAGATAACCGTGGTAAACGAGGAGGATCCCTCCGAAACCAAGGTATATCAGATCAATTACGGTAGCCGTTTGAAGGTGCAGGATGGCCAGCATGTGGAGGCGGGCGACGAGCTGATCAGCGGCTCCATTAACCCGCATGACCTGCTGCGCATCCTGGGTGTAAAGGCTGTGCAGGATTACCTGCTGCGTGAGGTTTTGAGCGTGTACCGTCAGCAGGGCGTTAACATCAGCGATAAGCACATTGAGATTATCGTAAAGCAGATGCTGCGCAAGGTGCGCGTTGAGGACAGCGGCGATACCACGCTGCTTCCCGGCTCGCTGGTGGATATCTACCGCTTTGAGGAAGCCAACCGCACCACCATTGAAAAGGGCGGACGCCCCGCCATCGCCAAGCGCGTGCTGCTGGGCATCACCAAGGCCAGCCTGGCCACGGAGAGCTTCCTTTCCGCCGCGTCCTTCCAGGAAACCACCCGCGTGCTTACCGACGCTGCCATCAAGGGCAAGACCGACCCGCTGTTGGGCCTGAAGGAAAACGTAATCATTGGCAAGCTGATTCCCGCCGGTACGGGCATGAAGCGTTACAAGGATATCAACCTGGTGGAGAATTTCTAAACCAAATGCAAGACCGGGCCTGCCGCAGATTCCCTTCTGCGGCAGGCCCCTTTTTGATAAAAAGGAAACCACCAGCTATGCTGGTGGACAAAAAGGCTTTAGCTATAGAAAGAAAAACCTCCAATTGTTAGAATGTAGAGGGTTTGCCGACCGCTACAAAAACAAAAGGAGGATTAAAATGGACTATAATA
>JALEIQ010000338.1 GCA_022769795.1 Clostridiales bacterium | reverse complement strand
CTTATGAAAAGAACGATTCTCGTAGTGCTGGCAACGCTGTTTTCGGCCATGCTCTTGCCCCGGACAAGCAGCGTCCGGGCGGAAAACCTTGTGACAAAAAACGAAGGAGAGGACATGAAAAATCTGAAAGAAATATATTTTGCGGGCGGCTGTTGTTGGGGCGTTGAAGAATATTTTTCGCGCATCCCCGGCGTGCGCGACGCCGTGTCCGGATACGCCAACGGCCACACGGAAAATCCGACGTACTGTGAAGTCTGCTCGGGGCTCACCGGGCATGCCGAGACCGTGCGCGTCAGTTACGCCCCGCGGCTCGTCAGTCTGGAAACGCTGACGGAACAGTTTTTCCACATCATCGACCCGACCGTTCGGGACAGGCAGGGAAACGACGCCGGCCGGCAGTACCGCACGGGCGTGTACTACGCCGACGCGGCCGAGCGCAAACCTCTCGAGCGGATCTTCGCCGCCGAGCAGAAAAAGTATAAACAGAAAATCGTCACGGAACTGCTGCCGCTGGAAAACTTCTTCGCGGCCGAGGAGTACCATCAGGACTATCTGAAGAAGAACCCGGGCGGTTACTGCCACGTTGACTTCAGCGCGCTCGACGGGCTGAAAGCGAAAGCGCCGCCCGCGCCCGAAAGAAAATACGCCAAACCGTCCGCCGCCGAGCTCAGAAAAAAACTGACGCCGGCCCAGTACGCCGTGACGCAGGAAGCCGCCACGGAACGCCCGTTCGACAACGAATATTTCGACAACCGCAAACCGGGGCTGTACGTCGACGTCGTCACCGGCGAACCGCTTTTTTCCTCGGAAGCGAAGTTCGATTCCGGCTGCGGCTGGCCCAGCTTTTCAAAGCCGATCAAGCCGGCCGCCGTCGTCGAACGTCACGACGGCAGCCACGGCATGAGCCGGACCGAAGTGCGCAGCCAAGCCGGCGACAGCCATCTGGGGCACGTTTTCGGCGACGGGCCGAAGGACAAAGGCGGGCTGCGCTACTGCATCAACAGCGCGGCGCTGCGCTTCATCCCCTACGACAAGCTGGACGAAGAAGGCTACGGAGAGTTCAAGCATCTCTGCGAAAGTTACGACAAACGCTAGCACGCAACGCACAGACACACTTCGCAAAACAACGCCGGAGGCGCGGAGAACATGCGACGTTCTCCGCGCCTCCGGCGGTTTTATCGGCGCGATTTCTCGAACGCGGCGGCGCCTCCCCTGGCTTTTTCGGCCGTGGCCGCGAGCGCCTCGACGAAAGCGCTTTTGAATCCCGCGCGCTGAAGGGCGCGCAGTCCGGCGATGGTCGTGCCGCCGGGAGTGCAGACAGCGTCCTTGAGCGCGGCGGGATGAACGTTCTTCTGCCGCGCCAGTTCGGCGGCGCCGATCAGCGTCGCCGCGCCGGCGCGCAGCGACAGATCGCTTTTCATGCCCACGGCCAGGCCGCCCTGGATAAAGCCTTCCAGCAGTTCCAGCACGTAGGCGAGCGCCGAGCCGGAAAGGCAGACGAC
>JALEIQ010000136.1 GCA_022769795.1 Clostridiales bacterium | reverse complement strand
AATCCGAACCCAGCGACATGTGCGGTGGGTTCGGAAGCCTTGCGTAGCAAGGTTTCCTTGCAGGGTTCACCGGCCGCGCCAAAGGCGCAGGTGAACCCTGTTTCGGCGGAAAAGATCGCGCAGCGAGCTTTTTCGACGGCCAGAGCCAGGGCCTGTTACAGGCCCTGGCCTTCCCCTGTATACCGCGTCAAGAAGGAGAGATACCGGCATGAATATCCTCAAGTATGAATACGAGGGCAAGGGCTTGGTTCGCGTTTTTGAAAACGAAAAGTGGATGGTGGGCATCAAGAATTGGAAGCCCGAAAACGATATCACCGGCATTAACTGCCTGGAGCGCCACAACAAGACCGACGAGCTGTTCATTCTGCTGGCAGGTCATTGCACGCTGCTGTTTGCCAACGAAACGCCCGACGGCCTCAAGATTGAGCATGTGGACATGGAGCCCCTAAAGGTGTACAACATTCCCAGCACCCTGTGGCACAATACCGTTACCCAGGCCGATACCAAGCTGGCCCTGATTGAGGACAGCAGCACCGGCATGGCCAACAGCGATGTGCTGCCCCTTAGCGACGCGCAGATTGCCGAAATCCGCAGCATGCTGGCATAAACCGGCAAAGCCGGTTTGTGCGCTTTCCCGGTTCCGCTGACGGAAGTTGAAAGAGTGCGGAGCGCTGAAAACCGTAAAGGTACGTATAAAGCCGCAGGGCCTGTTGCAGAAAAGAAATCTGCAACAGGCCCTGTTCGTATCTTCCATATGTTTTCAGTAGGTATACGCCATAACCACGCCGCCCATGTTATCCAGGCTGGCCTGATAATCGCTGGCGGGATTCGGCACCGGAAGCTGCACGCTCTGCGCGTCATCGGAAATCTTAATCCGCACGATCTCGTACTTTAACGCGCCATCCTCATAGATGCAGATGTGCGGATGATCCATCAAAAACTCAATGTATTCCTCCATGCAGAAATCCATAATCCGCATGGCGGCGGAATGGGCCTTGCCCACATAACGGTACAGGTTCAGCTGCGAGGAAACGCCCGTTTTGTAGCTCTTATCCTCCCAGGACGCATTGGGGAAATCCTTGGTGGGGAAGCGGAAAACAATTCCATACCTCCAGCAATTTTCCGTAAACCACGCGCCTTGATCGGACTCCGCCTGGAACTTCAGGCTGTTGAGCTCCTTATTTCCGCGCTCATACACGCCCATGCGGAAGGACAAGCCCGAATGATAATCGCTGGTGCCGGGGTCGTTAACCTTCTTCTTTGTTTCCTCAATCAGGCGGTTGCCCGTATAGCGGGAGCTCAAGTCCTCCATCTCGCCGTTAAACAGGGTTTCCTGCTCGGCTACGGAACGGTAGCCCTCCATCACGATGTAAAACTTCAGCCCGGCTTCCTGTTCCGCCGCGTTCAGCGCTTCGGACAAAGCGTCGTAAGCGGGCTGAAACAGCCTGACGCTGTTATCCTGCACCTGAATCTTAAAATTGCTGGCCGACCCGATATTCACAAGCCCATCCTCGGTAAAATCATTGGGCAACGAATGCCAGGGATTAATCAGCAACAGGCCGCCGTTGACCATCGAGGCGCGATCCAGCGTGATAGTGCTGGTATTTTCAAGCCCCCTGGCGCCTTCGTCCTCAATGCGCCACAGCCGATTATCGTTCAGCGTCTTTTCCCAGTGCTGCAAATCTGCGGAGGTTTGCGCGGCATCCTGCGGCGCGGCCAGCGCGCTGCTGGAGCGCAGCTCGTTCATCCTTGCGCTAAATTCCAATTCCGCCTCGGCGTTTTCCTGCTCTATGCGGTTGCGCGTAGCCACATAATCATTGTTCACGGCCATGGAGCACAGGTAAATCCCGCCAATTCCCACCGCCACCACAATGGCCAGAATCCCGGCGGCGCGCAGCAACGTTTTGTAGGGATCCCGCTTCATTTTGTGAATCTTCTTATTTGAGTTGATACGCATACTATACCACCCTTTCTGCGCCATGCCGCTTAGGAAAGCAGCCGTCCCAACACCTCGTAGAGATGCTCCAGTTCCTCCGCACTGTTATAGGAAAGCGTGATTTTTCCCTTGTTTTCGGTACCGGTAAGCGCCGTTTTCAGGCCCAAGGCTTCCCGCATGGTGTTTTGCAGAACCGTAAGCTCCGGTGAAAGCGCCTGTACTGCGGCGGCCTTGCGCTCCAGCGGCTTGGCCTTAGCGAGCTCCTCCAGCTTACGCACGCTGTAGCCATGCAGCACGCACTGATGCGCCAGCTCTAACTGCCTCGTCTGGGATTCCAGGCCCGCCAGCACGCGCGCATGCCCCGCGGACAAATCCCCCTGCGCTACCAGTTCGATAATTTCATCCGGCAGGTTCAACAGCCGCAGCGCGTTGGCGATGGCAGGCCGACTTTTGCCCAGCCTTTGGGCCGCCTGCTCCTGCGTGTAGCCGCATTCCTGCATCAGGCTGCGAATGGCGTTGGCTTCCTCAATGGGGTTCAAATCCTGCCGCTGAAGATTCTCAATCAGCGCGGCCTCCATCTGCTGCTCGGTGGTCATGCTGCGCACAATGCAGGGCACGGTTTCCAGCCCGGCTAACCGCGATGCGCGGTAGCGGCGCTCGCCCGCTACAATGCGGTAGCGCATGCCGTTTTCAACCACCAAAATGGGCGAAAGCACGCCCGCCTCCCGGATGCTGTCCGCCAGCTGCTCCAGCGCCTCCTTATCAAAGCTGCGCCTGGGCTGCGCGGTGTTGGGGTCAATATCGTCGATGGCAATGTCGCGAACAACTGTTTCCAGCAGCTCCTCGCTCTGGGGCAAAAGCACATCCAGCCCCCTGCCTAATCCGCCGCGTTTCATCTGCACCTACTCCTCATCTATATGTAACGAATGAGCAGCCTTATCTATTGCGCTGCAATAATTCCTGCGCCAGCCTTCGGTAGCTGTCCGCCCCCAGGCTGCGAGGGTCGTACATATGGATGGGAACGCCGTGGCTGGGCGCCTCGCCCAAGCGCACATTGCGCGGAATTGCCGTGGAGAAAACACGGCTCTTAAAATGCTTCTTTACGGAATCCACTACCTGCAGGCTCAGGTTGGTGCGCCCGTCCAGCATGGTTAGCAGCACGCCCTCGATATCCAGGCCTGGGTTAAAGCTGCGCTTGACGCGGTTGATGGTATTCATCAGGCTGGAAACGCCTTCCAGCGCATAATACTCGCACTGGATGGGGATAAGCACGCGCTGGGCCGCCGTGAGCGCGTTCAACGTAAGCAGCCCCAGGGAAGGCGGGCAGTCCACAAACAAGAAATCATACTGCGCCTCCACAGTCTTTAGCAGGTACTTCAGCCTGTACTCACGCTGCTCCATCTCCACCAGCTCAAGCTCCGCGCCAGCCAGCCGTATATCCGAGGGAATAAGGCTCAGGCCCTCTACAACCGTCTTTTGCAGGCATGCGGCAATAGGCACGCGCCCCGTCAGCGCTTCGTATACCGAGTGATCGCCCGCGTGGCCGCCCAAACCGCTGGTGCTGTTGCCCTGGGGATCCAAATCCACCAGTAGCACACGCTTGCCCGCCTCAGCCAGGCAGGCGGAAAGATTGATCGCGGTCGTGGTCTTGCCCACACCGCCCTTCTGGTTGGTAATGGCGATTGTCTTGCCCATCCTCAGCCCTCATCGTTTTCCATTTGTACGGCGCATGCGCCTAAAACCATTGTACCCTGTTCCAGCATAAATGTAAAGCGCTTAAAACATCAGGGAAATCTCCGCGTCCCCATCCTCGCCGTATTCATCCAGCACAAAGCTTTCGGGCGGCGCGTTCAGGCGTTTGGCCTCAAAGGCAAGCTGCTCCTCCACATCGCCGCCGTTGGCCTCAAAGTCCGCAATCGCCTCGTTGGCCTCCTCGGTAAAGGCCTCCAGGGTGATTCCCCTGCTCATAATGTAGCTGGCAATCTCCTTGCCCACATAGCGGAAGTGCCACGGCTCAAACTTGATGCCGGTTTCCTCCTCCGCTTCCTCCAAAAAGCGCAAGATGAAGCCAAATTCGGCGCAGTTCGCCTTCATCCATTGCGCCTCCGGCGTCCATTTAAAATCCTGCGTCATGGTGGGGCGGCCGGCATAGGTGTCGTTCAAAATATCGGCGCAAAGGCCCGATTGATGCTCGCTGGAGCCGGGCTTGGCCACATAGCCGTCGTCCACGTTGTTGTTGCGGGCCAGGTAGTTGGCGTATGTGGTAGCCTGCGTGCCGTAGCTGCGGTATCCGCTCTTGAGGTAGAGCACCATGCCCTTATCGCCGTAGGTGGCAACCTTCTCCTTGCCCTTTTCGTTTACGTAGGTAAACTCCGTTACCATGCCGGCTGCGTTGAACATGGACTGCAAAGCCTCCGCGGCGGTCTTTTCAAGGTACACGGCGGCGGAGGTTGCGCGCTTCACGCCCGTCACCTTCACCAGGGGATCGGGCTTAAAGCTTTCGTCCAGCAGATTGTCGCCATTCACCAGCATAGCGTACTGGGACTTCAGCTCCGTAAGCGAAACCGAAAACTCCCAGCGCACCTCCGGAATATCGGACAAATCCAACGCAAGCGCGCTTGCACAGCACAGGCAGAAAGTCAAGGTCAGGATACCACACACCAGCTTGTTCATGGGAGCACCTCATTCATTCGTAGCTTGATGGATCAGGAAATCATACACGCCCAGCTTGTAGCCCGACATATACGTTTCCATGGGGACGCCGGATTCATAGATGGCCTTTGCCTGCTCCTTGCCAACGTAGCGCACATGCCAGGGCTCATACATATAGCCTGTAATCTCCTCGTAATCCTCCAGGTAGCGCACGATAAAACCGAAGCGGTAGGCGTTTTCATTCACCCACTGGCCCTCCTTGGTTTTGCCAAAGCCAGTGTTTAGCTGCGAGCTGCCCTTTTTGGCAAGATCCATGGCAAGCCCCAGCTGATGCTCGCTGGTGCCGGGCCGTGCGGAAACCCTGTCCGCCGCTTCCTGCCCCTGCGTAGCCTTTTTGCGCGAATAGATGGTGGACTGTTTGGAGTAGCTGCGATAGCCCGAAACAGTCGAAAGGCCTATGCCCTCCTCCTTGGCCGCGGCAAACATCTCCTCCAGCGCCGTCGCGGCGTCGTCGCGCATCTTTTGGGACATGCCGTAGGCATTTACTTTGCGCACATCCGGCGCAAAATACCTGCTCACGGCATGTTGGCGGTTTACCAGGTACACCGTACCATCCATATTTTTATCAGGCATCGCTGTTTTCATACTGCCGTTCAGCAGCGTGGCGGACAGCGCTACAATGGAAATCACCTTTTCTAGCAGCAATGTCACATCACGACCTTTCGGTTTATTGTATCATTTTTGTAACACTTTAGCAACTACTTCTTTCCATCATCCAGCAATTTTGCCCCTTCCCGGCAAACAAAATTTACATTCTGCGCCTCCATGCGCATTTCCACCGTTACGCCCTCGTCCCCGTATTCCTGGGAGAGCACGCTGCCCATCTGGCGCAGCCTGTTGAGCAGCCCGTAGCAGTGAAAAGGAATCATCAGGCGCACCTGCTGCGTACCGGCGTCCAGCTCCTTCTCCACGCGCAAAAGCAGCTCGTCCAGGTTTTCGCCCGTGCTGGCGCTGATGCGTACCGCGCCCGGGAGGCGGTCGGCGCCACCGGAAAACAAATCGCATTTGTTCAGCGCCTCAATGCGCGGCGCTTCCGTCGCGCCCAGGCTGTCCAGCACTTCCTCCACGGTTTGCCTGCGAGTTTCCAGCTCCGGATCCGCACCGTCGCACACAATCAGCAGCACATCGGCCAGCCTGGCCTCCTCCAGCGTAGCGCGGAATGCCTTTACCAGCTCATGGGGCAGCTTGCGGATAAAGCCCACGGTATCTACCAGCAGGGCCTTGCCGCCATGCGGCAGCGTGATGGGGCGGCTTACGCTGTCCAGCGTGGCGAAAAGCTGATCCATTACATAGACGTTTGAACCGGTCAGACGGTTGAACAGCGTGGATTTTCCCGCGTTGGTATAGCCCACCAGCGCCACGATGGGCACGCCGTTCTTTTCCCGGCTCTGACGGCGCAGATTGCGCTGCCGCTCGATCTGTTCCAGCTCGCGCCTCAGATCGGTCAGCCGCTCGCGGATGCGGCGGCGGTTCACCTCAAGCTTGCTTTCACCCGGGCCCCTGGTGCCGATGCCGCCAGCCAGGCGGCTCAGCACCAGGCCCTGGCCCAGCAGGCGCTGGCTGCGGTATTGCAGCTGGGCCATTTCCACCTGCAATTTTCCCTCCCGCGTATTGGCCCGCGCGGCAAAAATGTCCAGAATCAGCGCCGTGCGGTCAATCACCTTCACACGCAGCATTTCTTCCAGGTTTTTCTGCATCACGCCGGAGAGCTCCTCGTCAAAGATGACCAGATCGGCCTGCGCGGCCTGACAGCGCAGGCTGAGCTCCTCCGCCTTGCCCCGCCCGATGCAAAAGGCCGTATCAGGCTTGGGGCGCTTTTGCAGCACGCGCAGCACCGTATCCGCGCCCGCCGTTTTGGCCAGCTCCTCCAGTTCGTCCAGCGAGGTTTCGCTCTCTATGCCCACAAGCACGGCGCGCTCCCGTCCCTGCTCGTTGGAGGGCATGGCGGTCAAATACGCGGCGTCGGTTTCCTCAATCTGCGCAAGCCAGTCCTCCTGGGGCAGGCGGCGGGCGTTCACCAGCTCGCTCAGGCGCGCCCTGCCCGGCGCGCCCGCGTCCAAAAAGGCGCATTGCGCGCTGGTGGGCCGCCCGTCCGCCGATACGCCAACGGCGCACATCGCGTCAAAGTGCATGCTGATAAGCGCGCTGATATCCACGTCGCTAAGCTCTCCGCACCCACCCGGATGGGTGTGCACGCACCGGATCATGCTCAGCCTGCGCTCGCTGCGGCGAAGGCGCAAATCCGGCAGATCAATGCTGTCAGACCGGCCAACAAACACATCCGCGATCTCACCGTAACGGGTGATATATACCGCGATTTCCCTGTTCATAGACGCAGAATAGCCGCAGAGGCTTTCAAGCAAGTCCTGCGGCATAAAAACACCTGATTCCATCTGCACGTCGTACAGCCCGGCCATCTCATCCAATACGCTTTTGCGGATTCCCTCTATATTACCATGAATGTCCGGCATAAGCCATCCTTTCAGGCATCCTCACTCCTTGGGATGCTTTTTCTGATAGTCCTCCACCGCGGCATGGATCGCCTGCTCCGCCAGCAGCGAGCAGTGCATCTTTACCGGGGGCAGGCCGTCCAGCGCCTCAGCCACAGCCTTGTTGGTAAGCTGAAGCGCCTCGTCGATGCGCTTGCCCTTCACCATTTCGGTAGCCATGCTGCTGGTGGCGATGGCGGCGCAGCAGCCGAAGGTTTTGAACTTCACATCGGTAATCACGTCGTCCTCAACCTGAATATCCATTTTCATGATATCGCCGCACTTGGCGTTGCCCACCGTACCCGTGCCGGACGCATTGGGGATTTCGCCCACATTGCGGGGATTTTCGAAATGATCCATCACTTTTTCGCTATACATTTTGGGTTTTCCTCCTTCATCATTACAATCCTCAGTGCTCTATCAAAACAAGGTTACGGCTGAAAGCTGCTTTCAGGGCTCAGGGCGCTCATGGCGCGCAGGTCTTCTACGATGCCCGGCAGCTTTTCAAGCACATAGTCTACATCCGCCTCGGTGTTTTCGGTACCCAGGGACAAGCGCAGGCTGCCGTGGGCAATCTCGTGCGGCAGGCCAATGGCCAGCAGCACGTGGGAGGGATCCAGGCTTCCGCTGGTGCACGCCGAGCCACTGGAGGCCTCCACACCCGCCAGATCTAGGCGCATCAGCAGCGCCTCGCCCTCCACATAGCGCACGGAAACGTTCACGTTGCCAGGCAGGCGCTGGGTGCGGTGGCCGTTGAGGCGCACGTCGGGCACGCTGGACAGAATGCCGTCAATCAGCTTATCGCGCAGCTGGGTCATGCGCCGGGTATACTCCGGCAGCTCCTTTACCGCCAGCTCGATAGCCTCGCCAAGGCCCACGATGCCGGGCAGGTTTTCCGTTCCCGCGCGAAGCCCGCGCTCCTGCGCGCCGCCGAAAATGAGGTTGCTGATCTTTACGCCCTTGCGGATATATAGCGCGCCAATGCCCTTGGGGCCGTGGAACTTGTGGCCGGACAGGCTGAGCATGTCCACGTTCCATTCGTTCACATCAATAGGCACAGCGCCCACGGCCTGCACAGCGTCGGTGTGGAACAGCACGCCCGCCTCATGCGCCACCTGGCCAATTTCACGGATGGGCTGAAGGGTGCCGATTTCGTTGTTGGCCGCCATGATGCTGATGAGCACCGTATCCGGGCGGATAGCCTTCTTCACGTCCTCCACGCTCACGCGGCCCTCGCTGTCCACGGGCAGGTAGGTAACCTCATAGCCCTGCTTCTCCATGTAGTCGCAGGTATGCAGCACCGCGTGATGCTCGATCTGGCTGGTGATGATATGCTTGCCCTTCTTGGCAAGCGCCTTGCTGGCGCAACGGATGGCCCAGTTATCGCTCTCGCTGCCGCCCGCGGTGAAATAGATTTCGCGCGGCTGCGCGCCAAGCGCCTCGGCTACCTGCCTGCGCGCGTTCTCAATGGCACGCCGCGCGTCGCGTCCAACGCTGTGGATGGAGCTGGGGTTGCCGTAATGCTCGGTAAAATACGGCAGCATTTTTTCCAGCACCTCGGGCCGGGTGGCGGTGGTGGCGGCGTTATCCATATAAATGATATGATCGGTCATGGTTCTTCTTCCTCGCTTTCGCATGGTTGGGTAAGCATGTCGCTGAGCTTGATTTTTTCAAGCTCGGCGTTGATGGAATCGGTCACGCGCTGCCAAACCCAGCGCACCGGGCACGTGCCGGACTTTTGGCACGCACTCCCGACGGACGCGCACTCGCTAAGCTCTATGGGCCCCTCCACCGCGTCGATGATATCCCGAAGCGATGTTTCCTCCGGCCGGGTGGCCATTTGGTAGCCGCCCTGCGCGCCGCGCACGGTGCTCACCAGCCCCGCACGCCTGAGGTTGCCCAAAAGCTGCTCCAAATATTGCTTAGGCACGCCAACGGTGGAAATGCTTTGCAGCGTCTGCGGCCCCTCGCCCGCATGGCTCGCCAGGTAATACATGGCGTACAGGCCATATTTGCCGCGTGTGGATAGCTTCATACAGGCTCCTTTCGGAATCCCGACTCTTTTCATCGGGTTTCCAGAGGAAGAATAGCACGATTCTCCTCTCCTGTCAATGGGTTTGGAAATGTTTTTTGCCATGTTTTTTCGCGTTTTTTCGGCCTTTCCTTCGTTTGAGCCGTCAGGCGTTGTTTCTGTAGTCGGGCTATGGTATTCTCCCATAGGAAAAAAGAAAAAATGTGCCGGGAACCCCTCCGCTTTTCCGCGCGTCTAACATATGACCGGTCAAAAACACGTAAGGAGGATGTGCAGCGTGACAAGCGACGACTTTGCAAGGCACATCATCGATATGACGCAAACCCTGTACCGGGTGGCCTGCTCGCAACTATCCGCATCTGCGGACCGCGAGGACGCCGTGCAGGAAACGCTGCGCAAGGCCTGGGAAAAACGCGGCAGGCTGCGCGACGAGCGCTATCTTAGAACCTGGGTGATTCGCATTCTCATCAATGAGTGCCATAACATCCAGCGGCGCGAAAAGCGCGTAACCCCCATGGAGGCGTTGCCGCCAGCCGCAAGCGGCGCGCAGCCTCCGCTCAAAGCCGCACTTTTATCCCTGGACGAGCGTTTCCGCATGCCAATTCTGCTGTACTACATCGAGGGCTATCCCGTTGAGGACGTGGCCGCCATGCTCCATGTGCCCAAGGGCACAGTGAAATCCCGCATGGCGCGCGGGCGCGAAAAGCTCAGGGATATCCTCATGGAGGAGGTGTTTGAGTCATGAAAACCAGCGATGATTTCCGGCGCGACATGGGTTCCGCCGGGCCCGCCTTTGAAGCCAGCGTCCGCCGCACGCTCGCGCAGCTCCACGCCAATGAGGAGGAACATCCCGTGAAAAAGCTATCGACCGGTTTGGTTATCGTCCTTTGCATCCTGGCGATCATCACCGCCGCCGTTGCGGCGGCTTCCCAGTGGGGAATCTTTGACTTTCTTTCCTATCGCGGTCAAATGAACCAGGTGCTTCCCGCCGCCCAGCAAATCGTTCAAACGCAGGTGCCGCAGCAAAGCGGCGCCACGGTGTACGCGGCCTTCACCCTGCGCGAAGCCATTTATGACGGTGAAAAATCGTATCTGGTGCTCGCCGCGACGCCGCTGAAGGAGAACGTAATGCTTGTTGGCCCCGACACGCATCCCGAGGATTGGATGGGCGATCTTGGTCCCCAATTTGCCGATTCTGAGCTCTGTGTCGCGGATTACGCGCACCAGCAGGGCAAGGATCTACTGGTACGCGTCAACATAGCCGACAACGCGGCCATGCAGGGTTTGGAGGGCTGCGTAAACAGCATGGACTGCGTTCTGGAGGCGGATGGATCGCTTGTGCTTATGATTGCAGGAAACCAGTCCACCAGCGCCGCGGAGCTGCCCATCGAGCTGCTCTGCTATACCACCCCGCTTGACGAAAGCGCGGCCCCCGCTCCCGCGACCCTTTCCTTTACGCTTGCCAACACGCAAACCACCGCAAGCGTATCAAGCAAGCAAAGCGCCGTCTTTGCCGATTGCGGCGTGGAGGTCACACGTGTCGTGCTTACCGCCTCCCCCATGAATACCTACGCCCGCATCGAATTTACCGTAACGGACGCGGACGCATACGCCAAAACCGACGACGGCCTGTGGTTTGAATTTCTGGATGAAAACGGCCAGCGCCTTCCCAGCGGGGCCTCCGGCGAGGGCTCGGTGGGGCCCGCGGGCGAGGACGGGCTCAGCTATGTGCAAAAGGAATCGCTGATTGCCATGGAGCAGTTGCCCAAGACCGTCACCCTGCGCGGGTATAACTGCTGGGAGAAAAACCGCTACGAAACCCATACCTTCGAAATGGAGTAGGGCAATGAGGCCGGGCCCGGCGGGCCGCCGAGAGCCCCAGCCGCATGAAAACAGGGCCTGTTGCAGAGCAAAATCTGCAACAGGCCCTGTTATAAAACCACGCTAGGCGCGTCGCCCCCGCTTTCCGCTTGAAACGCCGCGTAAGCAGGCTCGGGGCCTCATATGTGCAGGGGCGCATGCCGGATGCATCCGCCAGCCCTCCCGCCTTACTCCCACCTTTGCAGCGCCACACGCACGCCGCCGTTATCCTCCACGCGGATATCCGCGTAGGCGGCGCAGCCGCGATACTTTTCGCATACCGCGCCGGGATTGACCAGATACATGCCGCGCTCCAGCTCCACATCCTCACGGTGCGTATGGCCGTACAGCGCCACCTGCGCGCCGCACTCGCGCGCCGCGTACCATAAGCGATCCAGCCCGTACTTTACATGCCACTCATGGCCGTGGCACGCATAAAACCGCACGCCGCCAACCATAAAGCTTACCTCTCTGGGCTGGCTGGCCGACCAGTCGTTGTTGCCGCGCACGGCGTAGCACAGCGCGCCCCTGGCAATCAGCTCGCCTTCAAGGCGGGCATAGTCCGAAAGCCCGTCGCCCAGGAACACCGCCACATCCACAGGCCCGGAGCGCCACGCCAGCTCAAACGCCTCCCGCAGGGCCGAGGCGCAGCCGTGCGAATCCGATACCGCGATTACTCGCTTCATACTCACAGCACCTTTTTCATCAGCTCGCGCATCTTTTCAGCCGCCACGGCGCGGTGGCTTACGGCATTCTTTTCCTTCTCGCTCATTTCGGCAAAGGTCTTGCCCGTTTGGTAGCGGAACAGCGGGTCGTAGCCAAAGCCGCCCTCGCCCGCGCGCCGGGTAAGCAGCTCGCCTGGGCACTCGCCGCGCACAACCCGTGTTTCCTCGCCCGG
>JALEIQ010000332.1 GCA_022769795.1 Clostridiales bacterium | reverse complement strand
ACAAAGAGCGCCGATTGTGCGTCCCCGCGCCCAAAACCGGCATTCAGGGGTTTTTGCCGGAGTCTGCGTGCCGCCGCTTTCTGCCTACTCTTTCCAGAAAGAGTAGGCGCAGGGTGTGGGGCGCGTAGCCCCCACCCTGTTTCGCGGAACTGCTTCCGCAAGAAAGCCGATTTAAGCCCCCGCGGGGGCCAGCCCGCAAGAAAGCCGATTTAAGCCCCCGCGGGGGCCACCCCGCAAAAAGGGCGAAGTCCCTAGCCCCACGGGGGGCCACCCCCGCTTCAAAAGAAAGGATCCCACAATGATTACACTTCAGGAAATCAAACAAAATGAAAGCATCAAAGCCCTCGTGCGCGCGGGCAACCGCTACCTTGAAACCCTGGGCTACACCGATCACGGCCCCCGGCACCTGGGCTATGTAAGTCGCACCGCCTCGGGCATCCTGAAAAGCCTGGGCTACAGCGAGCGTGAAATCGAACTGGCGGCCATTGCCGGTTGGGTGCACGATGTGGGCAACAGCATCAACCGGCACGATCACGGCCCCAACGGGGCCATTTTGCTCTTTCCCATTTTGCGGGAGGCGGGCATGGAGATAGCCGACGTCATGGAGATTATCACCGCCGTGGGCAACCACGAGGAGCAAAGCGGCACGGTAAGCAGCGCGGTATCCGCCGCGCTGGCCATTGCCGATAAAAGCGACGCGCACAAAAGCCGCGTGCGCCACGGCAAGCCCGACCCTACCGATATTCACGACCGCGTGAATTTTGCCATTCAGGAAAACAGCGTCACGGTGGACCGCAAGCGCAAAATTATCCGCCAGGAGCTGAAAATGGACGATTCCTCCAGCGTTTTGGAGTATTTGAGCATTTATATGCCCCGCATTGTGATGTGCGAGCAGGCGGCGGAGTTCCTGGGCCAGTACTTTGAGCTCTACATCAACGACAGGCCCGTGAACAACCGCGCGGGCCTGTAGGTCCCTTTTCCAAAGGAGGTTCCCTATGATTTGTGAACATTGCGGCCATTCCATGCCGGACGGCTCCCTTACGTGCGATAATTGCGGTACCTATCTGGGCCGCTATGC
>JALEIQ010000055.1 GCA_022769795.1 Clostridiales bacterium | reverse complement strand
AGGGTCTTTAGAACCATGCCGCACATCACGCGGGGCGTATCCAGCGTAGCTACGCTGTCTAAAAGGGCTTCGTTCCAAAAATCCTCGTAACCGGTAATCTCAAAGGGAACGCGCGATGGATCGTAGATAATCAGCGGGCAGCCCGCAACGTAGGGGATCACATACTCGTTATCAGGGTCGTACTTCTGGTTGAGGAACGTTGGGTTAAGATTGCCGTAATTGCTCAGCTTGGACATATCCAGCTTTTGCACAAGCCCCTGCTTGCGCAGAATATCCAGGGAGTAATCGCTGGAAAGGATGAGATCGTAATCCGCGCCGCCGCTCTCGGTAACCTTTAGCAGCATGTTATCGATGGAATCCATAGGGGACCAGATCACCTTTACGCCGGTTTCCTGCTCAAAGGCATCCAGCGTATCGGCGTCGATGTATCCCTCCCAGCTGAGAATGTTGAGAACCTGCTCCCCCTGGGCCGCAGCCAGTGTAGGAACCGCAAGCAACAGGCATAGGAAAATCGCAGCCAATCTTTTCATCAATGGTTCTCCTTTCAAAAGTGAGATTCCTGTTGTTCAGGGAACAATTTATGTCAACCGCAAGGCGGAGGACAATGAGTTTAGCCGCCTACTCGCGTTTGCAGGCGCTTTTTTCGCGCGGCGCGAACGGAGGTTATATATCGGCTCAACGCGACAGCGATAAAGACCGCGCCCATCATGAGCGTGCACAGCGCGTTTACCTGCGGGGATACGCCGACCTTTACGCTGGAATAGATTTTGATGGGCAGCGTGCCCTCGCCAGCGCCGTAGACGAAGAAGCTGATTACAAAATCATCCAGCGACATGGCCAGTGCCAGAAACGCGCCGCTGACGATTGCCGGGCGGCAGAGGGGAAGGGTGATATCGCGCACCACACGGGCGGGGCTTGCGCCCAGGTCGCGCGCCGCGTCAAACAAAGCGGGATCCATGCCCACCAGGCGGCTTTTCACGTTCAGAAACACATAGGGAATGCAAAACGTGGTATGCGCCAGCACAAGCCTCATGTCGTTGGAGCGCAGGCCCAGGGCGTTAAAAATCACCATAAAGGCCAGGCCCAGGATGATTTCCGGAATCATGATCGGCAACGACACGAGCGATTCCATGATAGGATCAAACCAGCCGTACTTTTGACCAACAACGCGCTGCGCCATGCCCACGGCCCCCAGCGTGCCGATTGCGCAGGAGATGCCAACCGACCACAGCGCCACGCGCAAGCTTAACATCAGCGCGCCGCCAAAGCCGTTGCGGCCCGTAAAGAGCTTGCCGTACCAGGCGGTGGTCCAGCCGGTGAAGGCAATGGGGATGCGGGCGGTATTTGCGTTAAACGAGTATACCACCACCACGATGATGGGCAGGTACATGATTACCAGCACCAGCGAAATAAAGAGCAGGGAGCCTACGGAGTGTTTTTTCATGCGCTCCCTCCTTAAAACATGCTCATATCGCCGGAGCCGCCCAGCTTGCGGTACACGGCGATTACCGCGCCCGTCACAGCCAGCAAAAGCACGCTCAGCGCCGCTGCCATGGGCAGATCCCGGCTGTTGATTAGCTGCTGGATTAGGCCGCCCGCCAATACGCTTTTGGAGCCGCCCAGCAGGTCGTTCAAAAAGAACAGGCCCATGGAGGGAATAAACACCAGCACGCAGCCCGCCATCAGCCCGGCAAGCGTAAGCGGCACCGTTACTGTGAAGAAGGCGTATAGGGGGGAAGCTCCCAGGTCGCGCGCCGCCTCCACAACGGAAAAGTCCAGCTTGTCAACCGTGGTAAAGGTGGGCAAAATCATGAAGGGAATAAGCGCATATACCATGCCCAGCAGCACGGCCCCATCGGTATAAAGCAGCTTGAGCGGCTCCTTGATAAGCCCCAGGGAAAGCAGCAGCGTGTTTAGCGGCCCGTTTGCGAGAAACAGGATGCGCCAGCCGTAGATGCGTATCAGCGCATTGGTCCAAAACGGTACGATAATCAAAAGCATTACAACGGAGCGCGCCATAGGGTTCAGCCGCGCCATCAGATACCCGAAGGGATACCCCACGACAATGCATATGAGGGTGGTAAGCGCCGCCAGCTTCAGACTTTGGAGCAGAACCTTTAGATAATCCGGGCTGGCAAGCCGCGCGTAATTGCTCAGCGTGACCTCCCCGGTTACGCCAACCACCTCGCCCCGGCTTAAAAAGCTTAGCCCAATCACATACAGCAGCGCCACGAACACAAACACAATCGTCCATAAGTACATGGGCAGCTTCAAAAGTCGAGCAAAGCGCAAATCCCGTCTTTGCTGATCCTCCATTATACCGCCTCCCCGAGCGCGTCCGGCACAAGGGGCGCATGGCGGATGCTCCAGCCAACGTATACCTCGCTGCCCAGCGCGTAGCTGTCCAGTTCAGCGGATTGGGTTACGGCATTGAGGGTAAAGCGGTCGTTAAGAGCAATTTGGGTATGCTGCATGCCGCCGGCATATTCCTTGCTGCGGATTATGCCGCGCAGCGTCATGCCATGCTGGGCGGTGCTTCCGTAGCGCACGCGCTGGGGGCGCAGGCATAGCGCGGCCCTTTCGCCAACGGCGGGGCGGAAGGTATCGCTCGGCAGCGCAGGCAGGGACACCCCTTCCACATCCAGGGTAATGCCGTCGGAGGAAATAGCGGTGACAACGCCATGCAGCAGGTTACTCTGGCCGATAAAATCAGCCGCGAACAGGGTGCGCGGATGCTCATAAACGTCCTCGGGCGTGCCAGTTTGCTCAATGCGCCCGCCATGCATAATCACGATGCGGGAGGACATGTTAAGCGCCTCCTCCTGATCGTGAGTGATATACACAAAGGTAATGCCCAACTGGCGCTGAAGCTGCTTGAGCTCCTTTTGCATATCCTGACGCAGCTTTAAGTCCAGCGCGCCAAGGGGTTCATCCAGCAAAAGCACCTTGGGCTGCAAAACCACCGCGCGGGCGATGGCCACGCGCTGCTTCTGGCCGCCGGAAAGCTGCGAGGGCATGCGGCGCTCATATCCGGAAAGCCGCACCAGCGCCAGCGCGGCCATAACGCGCTCGCGCTGCTCCTGCTTGCTGATTTTAAGCACCCTTAAGCCATAAGCAACGTTTTGAAACACGTTCATGTGGGGAAACAGCGCATAGTTTTGAAACACCGTGTTCACGTGCCGCTTTTCGGGCGGAAGGCCCGTTACGTCCGCGCCTTCCAAAAATACCCGGCCGGATGTGGGCCGCTCCAGCCCGGCGATAATGCGAAGCGTGGTGGTTTTTCCGCAGCCGCTGGGGCCCAGCAGGGTCAAAAACTCGCCGGGGAGAATATCCAGGCTTAAATCATTCAGCACAAGCCCTTCGCCAAAATCCTTGCAGAGGCTGTCTAAGCGAAGAATCGGTTCACTCATCGGCTTCTCCCTTCTGCCTGGCGGAAGCGCACAGCACATCCAGCAGCGCACGCACGCGGGGCCATATCTCGCTATCCACGGAATAAATCACCGCACAGCCCTCTTTGCGTGCGCGCACAAGCCGCGCGTCCACAAGCAGCTTCATATGATAGCTGATGGTAGGCTGCGAGCAGGCAAAGGCCCGGTTGATTTCGCAGCCGTTCATATCCGCATGGGAAAGCATGCTGAGTATGGAAAGGCGCGTTTCATCGCACAGCACCTTCAAAATGGGAATTGACGCTTTGAAGCATTCCATGGAAAGAATCCAGTCCTCCTCCTTAAAGCATAGATGGCTTTCTATATCGAAAGTATTTTATATCATCTATAGGCGCATGTCAACAAGGAGGATATGGCTATTTTACAACCATATATATAGGCGGAAACTCGGGCGTTTTCATCCAACGCGCTTGCCGCGTGACAGGCATTGGGAAACGTGCTATAATACCCTTTGAATTTGAAGGAAAGGGTGGGAAACGCACATGCCGCAGGCGGCAGCAAGCATACGCGGTGAAAAGCTTGCCGGGAATACCGATACTTCCTTTTTGAAAGCGCTAGCGCTGGTATGCATGCTCATTGATCATATGGGCGCGGCCTTGTTCCCTGGGACGCTGGAAATGCGTGTGATAGGCCGCATGGCCTTTCCACTGTATGCATGGTGCCTGGTGGTTGGCAGCGTGAAAACCCATAATCCCATGCAATACGCGCTGCGCCTGCTGGGAATGGCGGTTGTTTCACAGCCGCTGTATATGATGGCGCTCAACCATACGTGGGCGGATATGAACATCCTGTTCATGCTGCTGTTCGCCCTGGTTGCCATTCAGGGCATTCGGGCGCATTTCCTGGGCAGCGAGGTTTGGGTTCCGGCGCTGTGCTACATACTGCTTGGCTTTTTGAAGGTGGATTATGGATGGCGAGGCCTTACCTTCATTTTGCTTTTGTACATGGCGCGCGGCTCTAAAACCGGGCTTGCGGCTACCTATATGGCTTACGCGCTGTTTTGGGGTTCCAGCAGCGCGACGGTGACCAGCCTGTTTGGAGCGCAGCTCGCCTTCCAGAGCTGGCCTGGCCTTGGCCCCGTGCTGGCGGCGCTATTCCGTTTGCAGGGCATGATCTGGTTGAGCCTGCCGCTAATTCTGGCGGATACGCATACGGGATTCAAAATGCCCAAATGGCTGGGATATGCCCTGTATCCCATGCATCTGGCTGTGTTGATTATGCTGCGCCTGTTTAGCGGCGTTACATTTGCGGCGCTGGTGCGCGGATTCTAAAGACGGGATGGAGAGGAGAACATTTATGACGAAGTATAAAATCATCGTGGACGCGGCGGCGGATATTCCCGAGGAGGCGCGCAAGCGTTATGGTATTGAGGTGCTGCCCATTCCCGTTGCGCTGGGCGACCGTACCGTGCAAAGCGGCACGGAGATAAGCGCGACGGAGTTTTATAAGCTGATGGAGGCATATAACGGCATTCCTGTTACCTCACAGATTACGCCGTATGCTTTTGAGGAGCTGTTTACCCGCGAATTGGAGGCCGGTACGCAGGAGCTGCTTCTTTTCCTGATTAACTCCAAGGGTTCGGCCACCTATAATAACGCTGTGGTGACCCGTGAACGCTTCCTTGCCGGGCATGAGGGCGCGGAGCAGATGCGCATCCATGTGTTTGACGGCGCAAGCTATACCGGCGGGTATGGCTATGCGGCCATTTTGGCGGCGCAAAAGCTGGAAATGGGCGCAGAGGTGGATGATGTGCTGCCGCTGGTGGAGCAGCAGCTTAAAAAGCAGCGCATCTACTTTGGCCTCTATAGCCTGAAATATGCGGGAAAGTCCGGCCGGATTCCCAGCGCCGCTGTTTTTGTAGGCGAGGCGTTGGGTATCAAGCCCATCATGCAGGTGTGGGATCATGCCATTACTACGGTTGGCAAGGCGCGCGGAGAAAAGAAGCTCATTCGTGAAATTGTAAAAATGGTTGAGGATGACATGGAGCCCAACACACCGTATAGCCTCGTATATGGCTGCGAGGAGGCGGACCGCGATGAAATCTGCGAGGAGTTGACCAAGAAAATTGGCTATCCGCCGGTGTATAGCTTTCAAATTGGCCCGGCTGTCGCCATCAACGCGGGACCGCGGGTAGTGGGCGCGATTTTTGAGGTGAGCAGGAAGAAGCTGGGGAAGGAAAGCAAGAAACAGGAAAAGAACGGCTGAACAAAGGCGGATAATATTTGAAACGTTCGCAGGAGAGAAAGCCAAGGATGCGCATGAGCAGTTGCGGGTTGGCTGCCGTGGACTGTGTGCGAAAAGCGAAAGATGAAGGCAACACGAAAGCGGTGTTCATTTTAACGAACGCCGCTTTCGTGTTGCCCTATATAATGACTCATTCGCCCAGCACGCGCTTCAAAAATTCCCTTGTGCGGGGCTGCTTGGGATTTGTGAAGATTTCCTCCGGAACGCCGTCCTCCGCAATAACGCCCGCATCCATGAAGATTACGCGGCGGCTTACGTCGCGCGCAAAGGCCATTTCATGCGTGACCACAAGCATGGTAAGGCCGCTGGCCGCCAGCTCGCGCATAACGGAAAGCACCTCGCCCACCATTTCGGGATCCAGCGCGCTGGTGGGCTCGTCAAACAGGAGAACCTCGGGATCCATAGCCAGGGCGCGGGCGATGGCCACGCGCTGCTTTTGCCCGCCGCTGAGCTGCGCGGGCCGCGCGTCGCGGTAGGGAGCCATGCCCACCTTTTCAAGGTAGAGCATGGCCTTTTCCTCGGCTTCCTTGCGGCTGCGGTTCAGCACGCGCATTTGCCCGGCCATGCAATTTTTGAGCACGCTCATGTTGCCAAACAGGTTAAAGCTCTGGAACACCATTCCCACGCGGGCGTGGTACTGGGCGCGGCTCCATTCCGTTTCGGCGTTCTTGCCGTGAAAGCGGATCACGCCGTCGGTAGGCTGCTCCAAAAAGTTGATGCAGCGCAGCAGCGTGCTTTTGCCGCTGCCGCTGGAACCGATGATGCTGACCACGTCTCCCTGCTGCACGTCAAAGGAGATATCCTTAAGCACCTCATGCGTTCCGAAGCTTTTTTTGAGATGCTCAACGCTTAAAATAGGGGAAAGGCTACTGGTATCAGTCAAGGGGAACGCCTCCTTCCCTGGGCAGTTTGATGGAAGCCTCGGAGCTGCTTTGAGAACCATAAATGGTGTAATTGGTACTGCCGTCCATCTTATGCTCCAGCAGTCGCAGCAGGCGCGTGACCGTAAAGGTGAGCGCCAGGTAGATGCAGGCAGTGATGAAGAATACCTCAAAGTAGCGTAGGTAGGTGCCCGCCGCGGATTTGCTCATGAAGAACAGCTCGTTAACAGAGATAACGTTCAAGACGCTGGAATCCTTGATATTGACAACAAACTCATTGCCAATGGAGGGCATGATGTTGCGCACCGCCTGCGGCAGCACCACATAAATCATACTCTGCCAATGCGTCATGCCAATGGCGTGCGCGGCTTCCTTCTGGCCCTTGTCCACGCTGATGATGCCGCCGCGGATGATTTCCGCCATGTAAGCGCCGGTGTTGATGCTTACAATAAGGATGGCGGCCCCCAGCACGGGCAGGCGCAGGCCTATCTGCATGCCGCCGTAGTAGATGACCATGGCCTGCACGATCATAGGCGTGCCGCGGAATACCTCGATATAAATTCCCAGCAGGACGCTTAACGCCTTAATGGGCAGGCGCTTGTACCAGGGATCCTTGGAAGCTGTGGGGATGGTGCGCAGAATGGCAACCAGCAGGCCTAACACAAACCCAGCAACGGTACCGGTAATGGCCACAATGAGCGTAACGCCCACGCCGTTTAGAAACAACGGGCCATACTTTTCTAAAATAAAGCCGACCCAGCCAAAAAAAGTGGAGGGTAATTGTGTCATGAGGGCAACTCCTTTGGACGGTCAAGAAGGGGGAATAACGCACGGAAGGGAACGCGGCTCAAAAGAGGCGCGTTCCCTGCGCGCAAAAGGAATGTTACTGGTTCAAAGGCTGGCGCTCCTTGGCCCCGGCCATGAGCTCGTCGCGCATGGCATCGTCAATGCCGGCGAGAATTTCATTGATGGGGGCGAGCAGCTCGCTGCCCTTGGCCAAGCCAACCGCGATGGAGGTATCCGCCTCGGAGGCCGCAAAGCCGTCGCCATCAGCAAACTTAACGTAGGTCAGGTCAGGGTTAGCGGCGGTATCGGCCTGCGCGCCGTCTTCTTCGGCCACATAGCCATCTACCGCGCCGCTTTGCACGGCCACAACCATGGCGGGGAAGGTTTCCATGGCCATGGCCTTGTTCACACCGGGAATCTGGTCGATAACGGTATAGTGGAAGGTGTTGAGCTGGCCAGTGATGCTTGCACCGCTAAGCTGGGCAAGCGTGGTAGCGGAGGCATAGGGGCTATCCTTCTTCATGACCACAACCAGCTTATTGGTGCGGTAGGGGTCGCTGAAATCCAGGGTAGCCTTGCGCTCCTCAGTGGGGCTCATGCCGGCGATAATGGCGTCGAACGCGCCGCTCATAACGCCCATGGGCAGGCCGTCCCACTCGGTCTTTACAATGACAAGTTCCTTGCCAAGGTCCGCGGCAATCCTCCTGGCAATCTGCACATCATAACCATCGGCATATCCGCCGCCGCCCTCAATGGGCACGCTGAACTCACTTGGCTCGGCCTGGGTCCAGTTATAAGGAGCATAGTTGCATTCCATACCTACGCGAAAGGTGCCTTCCGCCATGGCGGAAGCACAGGAAACCAACATTAGGGCAGCCAGCATAACCGCAAGAAACCTTTTCATACGTTCCGTTCCTCCTTATGTGTGGTGGAATAGAAAAAGCAGCGACGGCGGAACGCCCTCGCTGCTTCTATCCTCTGCGCAAAAGATAAAATACGAACGAATAGCGCTCCACGGCACAAGCCGTGACAGTCGGCAGAATGTTCTTCTAACCGCCCAACGCTTTGCCATCTCACCCGGCAAGCGCTTCGGCAGCCTTCCCTTTCGCGCACGGTCGCTGTCCGGTGAGGGACTACCGCGCGGTACTGATGTTGGCTGCGCCTCTATTCCCTTGAACCCGCGGCGCGGGCTCAATTCGGTGTATATTGTACAACGTTTTTGCATGCTGTCAATAGAAGCGAAGGAAAAATACACAGATAATTCAAAATAGCACAAGAAAAAGACAGCCTGGTTTAACGAAGCTGAATAAATGAAGATATTTTGGTTGATTGTAAAATCAAGTTGGACACTTAAATGAAAAAATCCATAGTGATTATTCTCCCCGTGGTAGAATGCAGTTGCGACACAACATTTGCCAAAGGAGGGCAATCACTATGGACTGCCAAGATTATAGCACAGT
>JALEIQ010000106.1 GCA_022769795.1 Clostridiales bacterium | reverse complement strand
CACATACAGCCCCTTCACGCCCTTGCTCACCAGATGCCGGGCCAGCCTGCGCGTGCGCTCCGCGCTTACCGTTCCGTCATCCTCATAGCAGGCGTAAAACGCCGGGATAACACCCTTGTATTTTTCCAAAGACATTGGTTGAACCCCCTTTCACTTATTTCATAACCTCAGAAACGGCTATCTTGCGGTTTTCCCGCAACGAAAGCGTAGCCGCGTCGGCGGTGGCGATGGCGGCGCGAGCAGCTTTGCCATTGAGAAGCGGAATGAATTCCTCGCTAGGCTCTTCTCCGTGCATGATACGGTTAAAATACTTCATTTCGTTCTTCATGATGCCGTGCAGCCACAGCGGGGGCTTCTTACCGGGCTGGCCGTACTGGATAGCGCCGTCCATTTCCGTGCTATGATAGATGTAGGTTCGCTCGTCGTCCTCCTCCTTGGTTTCATGCACAAGGTAATGTTCTTCCTTGCCATCTATTGTTTTTACCGTCATGCCTACGTTGCACATATCAATACGGATGGCGCCCTCGGTGCCCTGAATGAGCACGTAATGCTCCGGCCAGTGGAAGGCGGAACCATATTCCACAACGGCGTAGGTGTTGTTGCCAAACTCCATGAGCAGAAAGAGCATATCGTCCTCATCGCCAAATTTCTCGCCGCTGTGCGCCACGTTTCCGCCCGTCATCGTAACGGTTTGAGCGGGGCCCATGAGGAACTGAATGCAGTCCACCTCATGAATGTGGTGATACAAATGTCCGCCGGATTTGGCCCGGATTTTTTTCCAGCTGATGCTGGGCTGCGGTTCCTCCCAGCCGTTACGCGCCGAATGGCAGTAAAGCACGCGTCCGATTTTGCCTTCGCCAATAAGCTTTTTGGCATGCCTTACGCTGCGGAAAAAGTTCATTACATGCCCTGCCATAAAGGTAACGTCGGCCGCCTCGCAGGCTTCTACCATATCGCAGCAATCATGGTAGCTAAATAAGAATCGAATCTTTATAATAATGATCGTTTTTCTGATTCCCTCTATCCGCTGTTTTTGCTACACTATAGGCATCCTTGATCCAGGAGGCAAAACACATGCAGCCGGACAGCCAAAGCGTTGAAAGAAGATTTTCGTTTTATCCTTCTCCCGCTGAGATAGACGCATGGGCGGACAAACTGCTTGGACGCAGCAAAGAAATGACGGTAGAGGCGGCGTTCTGTGATTGCAATCCCATTCGTCTGACCTTTGGAAACAGCCCCAATACGCTGGTAAACCGCTATGTGCGCTTTACGCACGCAAATGGCCATGCATTCTATGGCTACTGGCAGCCCGCTCACAAAACGCCGGCGCCGTTGCTTATCAATCTGCCGGGATATGGCAGCAGCGTCAGCCTGCATCCTCAGGTAAACGATGATGGCTATCACATTTTGCATATTTCTCCGCTTGGATATGTAGAGCCGGAAATGGTGCATCAAGAGCTTGCCTTGGAGGATGGCAACTGGCCTGTGCTTCATAACACAGCCATGGGATTGGCGGACGGATATGAGGACTGGCTGTGCGATTGCCTTTTGGCGGTGCGGTGGGCGCTAGGTCAGCCCGGCGTGATGCGGGAACGGATATCGCTGTTTGGAACAAGCCAGGGCGGAGGAGGCTCGCTGCTGCTGGCCTCGCTGCTGGGAAAGCGAATTCGCTGTGTTTGCGCTGACTTGCCATTTCTAACCGCCTTTCCATTGACCGGCCTCCAGGGCGACGCCTACGGGATTTTGCAAAAGGCCGCCGTGACTGTGCCCGAGCGGGAGTTTTGGAACCGGTTGGGGTATGTGGATACAATATCCCATGTGCACCGGCTGCAGGTGCCGGTGATGCTTTCGGCAGGCGGGAAGGATATTGTCTGTCCGCCCGAAACGGTTGAGTATCTATTTGAACGATTAAACTGCACCAAACAGCTTACCTATTTGCAGCAGGGCGTTCATACGCATTCCAGGGAGAGCATGTATCTATTCCGCGCCTGGCTTCAGTTGTTTGCCTAAACAGGCGGACAATTCGAAAAGACGGCATGTGAACATGGGCGCAGGAAAACTCAGTTTCCTGGGGGTGTGGCGGAACTCCAAAAGCCTTATGTCGAATGTGTTTAAGCGAGCAACGCGCCAGCCCTGGATGGGCTGGCGCTGCGGCTCGTGCGTATCGTTTTTTGACTGACTGCACCGGGCGGCAAAAAGCAGCCTGGCTCCTAAAGCGCATTTTGAGCAAAGGGTTCGTTAGCAGTACCGCTTGATTGCTTCGTCAATCATTCCGGCGCACTTTTCAATCTGCGGCATATCCTCCGGGATGATGGGGGCCAGGGGCGCGCGCACGCTGCCAAGGAGAAGGCCCTCGCGCAGCTCCATGACCTTTTTCATCACGGCGTAGAGGTTGCCGTGACAAGCGCACAGGGCATAGATGATTTCGTTGACCGCGTATTGGATTTTGCACGCCTCCGCGGAACGGCCAGCGCGAATCAGCTCGTCCATTTTTA
>JALEIQ010000316.1 GCA_022769795.1 Clostridiales bacterium | reverse complement strand
GCGGGGGGCCGGGGCCACCCCCCCCCGCCAGGGTCCAGGGGCAGAGCCCCTGGCGAAAGGAGTTTCGCACTTGCAGGATAAGCTCATTGTTCGCGGCGCGCGCGAACACAACCTCAAAAATGTCACTATCGAAATTCCGCGCAATAAGCTGGTTGTTTTTACGGGCCTGAGCGGCTCGGGCAAAACCAGCCTTGCTTTTGATACCATCTACGCGGAGGGCCAGCGCCGCTACGTGGAAAGCCTGTCCTCCTACGCGCGCATGTTTTTGGGCCAGATGGAAAAGCCGGATATCGACTCCATCGAGGGGCTCTCCCCCGCCATCTCCATCGACCAGAAAACCACGGCGCGCAACCCGCGTTCCACCGTGGGCACCGTTACGGAAATCTACGACTACCTGCGCCTGCTGTACGCGCGCGTGGGCGTACCGCATTGCCCCAAGTGCGGGCGGGAGATCAAGCAGCAAACCATCGACCAGATGGTCGACCAGGTGATGGCCTACCCCGAAGGCCAGCGCCTGCAACTGCTTGCGCCCGTGGTGCGCGAGCGCAAGGGCGAGCATACCAAGCTTTTGGAGGACGCGCAGAAGCGCGGCTACGTGCGCGTGCGCATCGACGGCGAGCTTTACGAGCTGGATGACCTGCCCGCGCTGGATAAAAAGAAGAAGCACACAATCGAAATTGTGGTTGACCGCCTGATTGTGCGTGCGACGGATGAATTTCGCCAGCGCCTGGCGGACAGCATGGAAACCGCCGCCAACGAAAGCGGCGGGCTGGTGCTGGTAGACCTGTTTGACAAGGGCGCGCTGCTGTTTTCGCAAAACTACGCCTGTCCGGATTGCGGCGTTTCCATTGAGGAGCTTTCGCCGCGCATGTTCTCCTTCAACAGCCCGTTCGGCGCTTGCCCCGCGTGCAGCGGCCTGGGCACGGTCATGCGCATCACGCAGGACGCCATCATTCCCGATCCCAGCCTCAGCCTCAACCAGGGCGCGCTGCAGGCCATGGCCTGGAACGTGGCGGATAAAAACAGCATGGCCAATACCTTCTTTACCGCGCTGGCCAAGAAATACGGCTTCAGCATGGATACGCCCGTTAAGGATCTGCCGGAGAAGATACTGAATATTCTGCTGTACGGCTCCGGCGACAAGATCACCGTCGAATATGAAAGCGCGCATGGAAAAGGGTACTACGAAACGGTTTTCGAGGGTGTCATCACCTCTCTCAACCGCCGCTACCGTGAAACCACCAGCGAATCCATGAAGGCCGCTTACGAGGAATACATGATTACCGACGCTTGCCAGGCCTGCCATGGCCGCCGCCTCAAGCCCGAGGTGCTGGCCGTGACCGTTGGCGGCAAGAACATCAGCGAGGTTTGCGACCTGAGCGTATCCAAGGCCCGCGACTTTTTCCGCGGCCTTGTGCTCAGCGAGAAGGATACCATGATCGCCTCCCAAATTCTCAAGGAGATCGATTCCCGCCTGGGCTTTCTGGACAGCGTGGGCCTGAGCTACCTGACCCTGTCCCGCGCGGCGGCCACCCTCTCCGGAGGCGAAGCCCAGCGCATCCGCCTGGCCACGCAGATCGGCTCCAGCCTTATGGGTGTGCTCTACATTCTGGACGAGCCCTCCATCGGCCTGCACCAGCGCGATAACGCCAAGCTTCTCGCCACCCTCAAGCGCCTGCGCGACCTGGGCAACACCCTCATCGTGGTGGAGCATGACGAGGATACCATGTACGCGGCGGACTACATCGTGGACGTAGGCCCCGGCGCGGGCATCCACGGCGGCCACATCATCGCCGAGGGCACCATTGATGAAATTCTGCAAAACCCCAATTCCATCACCGGTCAGTATTTGAACGGCACCCGCTTCATTCCCGTGCCCGCCAGGCGCCGCAAGCCCTCCGGCTGGCTCGCGGTGAAGGGCGCGCAGGAAAATAACCTCAAAAATATCAACGTCAAAATTCCCCTGGGCGTATTCTGCTGCGTAACCGGCGTGAGCGGCTCGGGCAAGTCCAGCCTGGTCAACGAGATCGTCTATAAGCACCTGGCCAAGGTGCTCAACCGCGCCAAGACCCGCGCGGGCAAGTTTGCCGCCATGGAGGGCGTGGAGCAGCTCGATAAGATCATCGCCATCGACCAAAGCCCCATCGGCCGCACGCCGCGCTCACACCCCGCCACCTACACCGGCGTGTTCGACCTCATTCGCAAGGTGTTCGCCATGACGCCGGACGCGAAGGCGCGCGGCTACAAGGAGAACCGCTTCTCCTTCAACGTCAAGGGAGGCCGGTGCGAGGCCTGCTCCGGCGACGGTCTGCTGAAAATCGAGATGCACTTTCTGCCAGATATCTACGTGCCCTGCGACGTGTGCAAGGGCGCGCGCTACAACCGCGAAACCCTTGATGTGCGCTACAAGGGCAAAAACATCCACGAGGTGCTGGAAATGACCGTGGAGGAGGCCCTGACCTTCTTTGAAAACCACGAGCCCATTGTGCGCAAGCTGCAAACCCTGTATGATGTGGGCCTCAACTACATCAAGCTGGGCCAGCCCAGCACCCAGCTTTCCGGGGGCGAGGCCCAGCGCATCAAGCTGGCCACCGAGCTCAGCCGCCGCGCCACCGGCCGCACCCTCTACCTGCTGGACGAGCCCACCACCGGCCTGCACATGGCCGATGTGCAGCGCCTTATCGACGTGTTGGATCGCCTGGTGGAGGCGGGCAACAGCGTGCTGGTCATCGAGCACAATCTGGACGTGGTGAAAACCGCGGATTACCTGATCGACCTTGGCCCCGAGGGCGGCGACGGCGGCGGAACCATCGTATGCCAGGGCACGCCGGAAAAGGTGGCCCAGGTGGAAGGTAGCTATACCGGCCAGTATTTGAAGCCCATGCTGGAAAAGGGCAAGAAGCGCTAACCGGGAAGGGGCGGCAGGTCCGCTTCCCGCCGCATTTTCGCACAGCTCCTATCAACAGGAAAAACCGTTTCCAGGCGGAACCCGGAAACGGTTTTTTCATTCTCTTGTTTGAAGCCCTCTTTTGTCATAGACGAGGCGTTCGTGCCCGCGTGCGCCTTATTCGTTCCCGTTCTCCGGGCACTCCGCGTCAAGCGGCATCGCCAGGCCGAAGCCGTCCCGCGCGATGGCGGCGCGCTCGTCCACATCCCAGTGCATCGGAAAAAAACGGCTTCTAAGCTCCGGCGGGCATTGCCGGTAAAAGGCGCTGTACGAGCCATGCGACGGATGATTTTCCCCCGCGCATAGCTGGCTGTCCTGGTAAAGCCCCGCAAGCTCTCCCGCCAAAAAGCGCTGCCAGATTTCCGGCGGCACCCCCGCCGCGTCGCCGCTATAGTAGAAGGCTTCCCCAGCCGTTTCAATCAGCAGGCCGTATGCGGGAAGCGATTGCGTGTGCCGCACGGGATAAAACCGCGCCTCGATCCCCTCGTCGCGGTAGTGCGCGGTGCTGCAAAGCGTGTACCTTCCCTCCGCGATACCGTTCAGGCGAAGCAGCTCGCCAAGGGCCGCGTCCGGATGCACAACGCACACCGGCATGGGCTGCACATGGTGGCAATAGGAAATCAGCGTGCCCAGGCTGCCCACATGGTCGGCATGCAGATGCGTAATCAGCACGACAACCCGCTTTGCGCTTTGCAACGCCTTTTTTTCAAGCAGCGCGCCAAAAACCGTGGAGCCGCAGTCCAGCAGATACAGCGTTCCCTCCCTTTGGAAACACGCGGACGTATTTCCAAACGCGGGCGCGAAAGCCGCGCCGATTCCAAGAAATTGCAACGGTATCATCCTGCCACCAGCTCCCCGGCGCACGCCTGCGCGTATTCCACCATTTCGCCTCCCAGCGAGTGCATAAAGCGCAGCATGTTCAGGCAAAGCCTTGGGGGAAGCGATTGCGTGGCGTGCTTGAGCTCAAAGGAGAAGTTGTTTTCATACCCGATTTCGCCCAGCGCCTGCAAAATTTCCTCCCAGTTCAGCAGCCCATAGTAGGGCATCAGGTGCTCGTCGCCCTTAGGCTGGCCGTGGTTGTCGTGAATATGCGTGGCTTTCAGGCGCTTGCCAAGCTTGCGAATCGACTCCGGCTGGTTTTGCCGGGCAACGAACGCATGGCCCGTGTCCCAGCACACGCCCACCCGTGGATCGTGGAAGGCGTCCACCAGGTCAATCAGTTCATCCACCTGGCTGCAATACCGCGCGTGATGCCCGGATTGGAACATGTTTTCAAAGGCGAAGCCAACGTTATGCCGCAGCGCCAGTTCCACAAAGGGCGACCAGTACTCGATGTTAAAGCGGCGCGCCTTTTCAAAATCATAGGTTTCATCCGCGTCAAAATCAGCCGGGTGCATTACAAGCCAGCGCACCCCCAGCATTTCCGCGGCGATGATGGAGCGGCGGAAGCGTTCCTCATACCATGGCCGGTCAATCGTAAGGTTGGTTGACTCCTTCGTGCGGTAGAAGAAGGAATGCGCCTGGTAAAACGTAACGTGCATCTGCTCCGCCCGGCGCTGAACCTCCTCCACCCAGGCGAGCCACCCATCCGAGGCCAGCGGATAGCCCTCCCGGCCCTGCGTGCCAAAGTTCATGTCCAGGTGCCTAAAGCCCGCCTCGCGGCACAGCTCCATTGCCTTAAAGACCGTTTTTTCCGGCGGCACAGGGTCGGTGGCGCTCAGAATCGTCGTTGTTGTAGATAAACGCATATTGATTCCCTCTTACTTCATGGCGGCCTTTGAGAAGCCGGTCAGGATATAGCGCTGGAAAACGAGGAACAGCACCAGGATCGGCAGCGCGGCAATGCAGGACGCGGCCATAATCTGGTTCATATTCAGCGCTTCCATGCTCAAAAACGAGTTGCGGATATCCGCAATGCCCAAGGCAATCGTGCGAACCTTATCGGTCGTTGTAATCATCTTGGGCCAGAAATAGGCGTTCCAGCCATTGATGAACGCCAGAATGGTCATGGTCACAACGGTCGGGCGGCACATGGGCACAAGAATCGAAAAGATCACGCGCAGCTTGCCCATGCCGTCCACCTCCGCGGCCTCAAGATAGCTGTTGTCCACAGCCATAAAGCTCTGGCGAAGCAGGAAAATCGAATAGGCGGACGCCGCCTCCGGCAATATCAGCCCCACGTAGGAGTTCAGCATTCCCTGTTTGCTGATCATCACATAGATCGGGATAAACGTTACCTGAATGGGAATCATCATCGCTCCCAGCACAAGGACGAACAGCGCGTTCTTGCCCTTGAACTCTCCCTTGGAAAAGCCATACGCGCCCAGGATGGACGTGACCACCTGGATCATGAGGATGCCCCCCGTAACAACGAGCGTATTGAGCAAATAGTGCGTCACGGGATAATGCGTCATCACCTGCGTATAAGCGTCCAGCGTAAAGACCTGCGGCCAAAAGGTAGGCTTTGTGAGCAAAACCTCCTCCGTGGTTTTGAACGAGGTGATAACCATCCAATACAGGGGGAATACCATAATCACCATAATGAGCGTAGCAAAGAATGTTTGCAGTATTGCGCGCGCCCGGCGCGGGGTCAGAAATCGCTTTTTCACCGCGCACGCCTCCTTACGCATCATAATTGACTTTGTTGTTCGACCATTTCATGGTAATGGCCGTAAACACCAGCAGAATCACAAAGAACACGCAGCCCACAGCCGCGGCGCGATCCAGCCGGTGATCGGAAAAGGCCAGCTGATAAATTTGATAAACCAGCACCATCGTGGACTCATAGGGCCCGCCCAGGGTAAGAATGTCCACGGCCTGGAAAACCT
>JALEIQ010000298.1 GCA_022769795.1 Clostridiales bacterium | reverse complement strand
CGCTGTGTTATAATAAATTTGTTTTTGCGGTTTGGACGGCTTTTTTCGCTATAAATAGGCGCTTTATGCGCAGAATGGGGGCATTTTGAGCATGGCAGGCTATGTTTCGGAAGCGGTTATTAAGCGGCTGCCAGCATATTACCGGCATTTGAAGGAGCTGGAAAAGGAGGGCGTCAGGCAGATTTCCTCCCAGGGTCTGGGTGACCGTATGCGGCTGACGGCCTCGCAGATCAGGCAGGATATCAACTGCTTTGGAGGGTTTGGGCGGCAGGGATACGGCTATTCCGTGTCCGGCCTGCGCGAGCATATCGGGCGCATCCTGGGTGTGGATCATACGCACAAAATGATTATCCTTGGCGCGGGCAACATTGGCCGGGCCGTGGCGCTCTCGGATTCGTTCCCGTCCAACGGCTTTGAAACCGTCGCAATTTTTGATAATGACGAAAAAAAGATCGGCATGCAGGTTGGCGAGCTGAGCGTGCAGGATGTGGCGGGGCTGAAACGTTATTTGGATGGACATGCTATCGATATCGCGGTGCTGGCGGTGCCGTTGTCATGCGCGCAGAAACTGGCGGATATGCTGTGCGGCTATGGTGTGAAGGGCTTTTGGAACTTTGCGCCGGTGGATTTGAAGCTGCCCAAGGACGCCTCCGTGGTGAATGTACACTTGGATGAGGGGCTTGAAATTTTGAGCTTCCGCATGATGCAGCAGCTGGTATAATGGGGAGGTTTTGGAATGGCGGCAGGACGGTATGGCGCGAGCGCTTCGTCCCGCACGGGCCACAGTGTAAAGCGCGCCCAGAAGCTGATTGTGAATGAGCAGGGCGCGTTTGCCGCGCCTGCGCACATGGAAGGAACGGCCTACCAGAGCATGCTGGACGGCGCCGGCGGCGAGCCCTATGAGCGGGAGGCCTTTGTGTATGACGATGACGTGGCTTGGAGCCAAGCGCTAGGCGATGTGCCGCTTCAGCGCCGCGCTACGCCTCCCTTCCAGGAAGGCGCGCCCTTTCCCATGAAGCCCCCTGTAAGAAAGCCTGTCGCTTCTTCCCGGTCCAGAAGGCCGGGCGAAGGGGACGGCAAGCGGCCGCGCGGGGGCTGGAAGGCATATCTATATGTGGCTGTTACGTTGCTGAGCGTGGTGGGTATCCTGATTATGGGCATTATGATGATGCCTCAGACGGCCGGTTATTTCTGGAAGAATTTAGGGAATTATGCCTTTATCAACGGCGAGCTTTTGCGCTATGACGCGCGGAATGCGGCAACCTACAAGCAGTATCGCGCATACATGGATCGGGATGTGATTTATCCGGGCGTGTTTGTGGACGGTATTCACGTGGGCGATATGACCATCGATCAGGCACGGGAAGCGCTTACCAAGGCCGGTTCCGGCACGGCAGATTCCTTTTCCGTAACTGTGGCGATTGGCAACAAAACCTGGACGGTAGATGGCAGCAACGTGCCTGCCGAACGCGATTTGGGCAATGTGCTGGAACGGGCCTATGCGATTGGCCGCACCAACACTACGGCGATCCACAACACGCTGCAAACGCCCTTCCGGGAGCGCGCGAACACGGCCATGGCACTGCGCGAGAGCGGCGTAAACCTGACCACAACCGCCAGCTATGACCATGAGGCCGTGCGCGCGCTTGTGGAGGAGATTGCCCGCTATGTAACGCGCGAGCCTGTGGACGCGCAGATTCAATCCTTTGATTACAATACGCGCACATTTAGCTTTACGGAATCGCAGCCCGGCGTAACGCTGGATCAGAAGCTGCTGTACGAAAGGTTAACCGCCGCGCTGGACCGCTGGGAGCGCGACGTGACGGTGACGGTAGACCCCGTCGTGACCCAGCCTGGCGTTACCAAGGATGAATTGGCGGCCAATTTCAGCATGATTGCTGCCTATACGACTGAAACCACAAAGGATTCCAACCGCAATACCAATATTGACCTGGCGTGCAAGGCCGTCAACGGCACGGCGCTTATGCCGGGGGAAACCTTCAGCTTTAACGAGGCCACCGGCCAGCGCACTACGGAAAAGGGATACAAATCCGCCGGGGCGATTGCCGCCGGGCAGAGCATTGAGGAGGTAGGCGGAGGCATTTGCCAGGTGAGCTCCACCATCTTTAATGCGGTGGCGCGGGCCAATCTGGAAATTGTTTCCCGAAGCCCGCATGCCTGGCCCAGCACCTATGTGAACATCGGCGAGGACGCTACGGTGAACTGGCCCAACCTGGACTTTAAGTTCCGCAACAATACGCAAAGCCCCATTTTCCTGATCGCGTATTACAAGGATCGCAAAATGAGCGCGGAAATATGGGGCATGTCCCTGGGCGAGGGCGTGAGCATTGATTTGGAATCCACCGTGATTAAAACCACGGAGCCGCCGTATGAAATCAAATACGTGTACAATGCGGAGTTGCCCTACGGTACGCAAAAAACCACGGTAAAGGCGCGCACCGGCTATGTTGTGGAAACGGACAAGGTGTGGTATAAGGACGGCGAGGAAATCAAGAGGGAGCAGCTGCATACCAGCACGTACAAGCCGTACCAGCAGGTGATTGAATATAATCAATAGGGAACAGGTTCAGCTATAGGGTATCTTGGCTAAGACAGGAATGCCTATAACCGAAGGGCCTGTCGTAGAAAGCCTTTCAACAAAAATCATGTGTAAAAATCCGCTTTCAAGCGTTGCTTGAAAGCGGATTTTTGTCGCTGTTGCACTAAACCGTGTATTCCAATTGTTTGTGCGACAGGCCTCGATGGTCTGGAAGTTTTGCTTATAATGCTTATTTCGAGTAGCATACTGAATCAAACTCAACTTTACAACTCTCACACTTTACCAGTGCCACCACATTGACAGCACTTTCCTGTTCCATTGCAAGCATAGCATATTGACTTTCCGTCACCGTCTTGACTCGAATACCAGGGAGAAGGATGTGGGTTAATGTCAATTTTTCCAGTTCCGGCACATACAGTACAGTAGCATTTTCCGTTGCAAACATGACAAATTGCCATATTCTTACCTCCATATTTTATTATATGCGATTGTTATTCAAATATCAACAATGGAATTTTCTATTGCAAATTTATGTTCATTTTCCAATAGGCAATTCAATTTCAGACTGCATCCGTATGCTGTACAATGCCAAATAGCATCATATCTAACATATCCTGAGCAAATTTCAATAAGATATGCAAATCTGCTTGTGTTTTGTATGCTTGAGATTTCATCACCGCAGGGAGCAGGTATTCCATGCTTTCCAAATATTTTGTAGCTTTCTGCTTCTCTACCCCTGGGCGTAAGGGTATATGATCCACAATACTATCTATAAAGCGCTGGTTCATTTTTTTGATAGGCCGATGCAGATCATAGATTGTCTGTTCCAAATGCTCTGGTGTGTGCAACAGTGCATTTTCAAATATGCGCTTTTGCCAGGGGTGCTGATTGAAGAAACATTCCCGTATAACAAAAAATTGCTGGATACGGTCAACATACTCCTGTGTTTCTGAATCCCGCAGTGCTTGTTCTACACAGGTATACAATGTCCGGAAGGTTTCTTCGACACATAGCAGGAATAAATCATCCTTGTTCGAGTAGTAATGATACATCATGCCTTTGGATATGTGGTGCTTTGTGCAGATGCTCTCCATTGTAACCTTGTCATAATCGTTTTCGCCAAATTCCTGCATGGCCGCGCAAAAGATGCTCTGCTTACTGCGCTCCTGACGCTCCTGCTGCTTCATGAGTGTTCACTCTCCTTTGCTTTGCCTAATTCGCCTGCCCATTCAAAGCCCTTCTTAGCCATAAAGATGGCAATGATCTCGTTGATTACCGCAGCAGCGGCAATGGTTCCTTGGAGGATGGAAACGCACTCCGGAGCAGGACTTGCCAAAACAGAAACAGCAATGCCGGTAAACACCAAAGAAACCCCGGAATGCGGCAGGAGTGTGAATCCAAGGTAGCGGCGAACGGTTCTCGGCGCATGGGTGATGGTGGAACCGAACCAGGCGCCGCTATACTTTCCTATCGCACGAGCAATCATGTAGACCACTGTGTAGATTCCTGCGCCAAAAATCAAATGGAAGTCCAGCGGCGCAGCCAGATTCAATATCGCAACGATCAGGGAAAAACCAATGATTGGATCCATTGGTTTCATGATCCTGTCCAGCTGTTCCTTGGGAATCATGTTTGCAAAAACGGCGGAATAGGACATACCAATGAGCATAAAATTCAAAATTGGAGAAGAAAGCATACTGTTAATGCCAAAGCCGATTCCCGCAGAGAGGAGAAGCATCACAAGCATCACAGCCAGAGTGCTTCCATTGGTTTTTGTATGTTGGAGCAGTTTTCCTGAGATGAAGCCTACCGCAGCCCCAATGAATATCGGCAGGAATACCAAAAAGAGGATCACAGCAACCGGAATATTCTGTGTGGAAACATGGGCGGACACAAGGGCAATGACCAGGAAGAATACCACCGCTGCCACCAAATCGTCCAGCGCCGCCATGGGAATCAGGGTTCGGGTTACCGGCCCATCCGCTTTCATATCCTGAACAATGGACAATGAAGGTGCCGGAGCCGTCGCCAACGCAATGCCTCCGAATATGAAGGCCAGATAAATCGGGACATCGGCGAACCTAAAGATGATTCCAAAAACCAGGCTAACAATCAAGAATGTACCCAAAGATTCAGTCAAGGTTGTGACCACGATTTGAGAACCGGCTTTCTTCATATCTGCCCAAATCAATTCTGTACCAATCATCAGGCCAAAGATGCATTCAAATAAACTTTCTGACACATTGAACCATCCCGAATCCAACACCGAACTGCTCAAAAGATTCAGAGCATGGGGTCCCGTGAGCATACCTGCAATCAGCCAGCCCAGAATAGATGGCAGATGTAGCTTGGAGATCAGTTTTCCTGCCCCAAACGCAATGATGATTGCAAGAGCAAGACGTAATATGTCCAGCACAATATTCATAAAAAATCCCTCCAATTTTATAGACGGAATCGTCTTTAATCGCTCATGGTATACCACTTATAGACGGATTCGTCTATAAAATTTTTATGAATATTATTCCCATTAAATATTTTCTTGCACATATCAGCGCGCAAGTAGCGGCAAGCAATGCCCCCGGTATATACCCGGCGCTTGCTTGTTGGTGGCGGACCGCCCCCAACCCCCCCTGTAAAACCAGGCGCAACTGCGCCCGTTTTTTAAGCCGCCTTCAGCGTCTGCGGTTACCCGCAGGGAGGGAAAAATCATCATTGTGCCTCCTGCTGGCGGTCACGATTTTTTTCTCCGTCACGCCCAAAATCCGCTCCACGGTGTTTTTCGCGGTGAGCAGTTCAATCATTTCCACCTTTGCCAGCTTGTACTCTGGATACCGCTTTCTGTTCTCAGCTTGCAAGGTGGCATACTCCTGTTTCAGCAGTTGCACAGACGGCAGCTTTTTCAAACCGAGAGAATTAAAGTACCGCTTCACCGCTTGACAGCCATCAATTTCGCTGCTATGCTGTTCGTAAAACTTGGCCGGTTTCCTCCCCGTCAATTTCCGATAATGAGCATAAACCTCGCGTGTCTTGGAGTAAGTACCGATGTGCCGTTGCAGTTCGGAAATGTCTTTTATTCTCTTGTCAGCGACTTTCATCTGGTCACCCAAATTGTTGAATTTCCGTGCCGTCGCATCACAGGCTTTTTCTAATTCTGCAAAGTCAGTCAGGCCGTTTTCCTGCAAGTAAATGAGTGTCCGCGTCATCTCTTTCAGATCAAAAGTTTTCGCCCAATGTTCAAATCCTGGAGAGTTGATTTCCTGCATCCGAGCTTGGATGTCAATGAGCATATTTGGCTTCACAGGCGCTGCCGCTATTGCTTTGGGAGCGACGATCCGCTTGCCGTTGGAAATTTTGAACGCTAAGTGTTTGCTCCGCTTAACCTCTACGCCCTCCGCTTTCATAGCGGCGAGGAAGCTGTCAAAGTCCTTGCAGCCATGACCGAGGGCGGTGTCAATCAAGCCCTCCAACTGGCCCCGGACGGTAGGCGGCTTTTCCTCACCCAGCCATGTACCGTAGCTGCCCCGGCTTGGCTTCGGATCGGCTATCATAGATAAGCCGTTTTCCAGGCACAACATATCGGAGATTTTGCGAATCGCAAAGGAGGACCGCCAGAAGTTTCGGAGTTTTCTGGTACAGTCCAGGGCAGTCGAATTGAACACGATGTGCGAGTTGTATGAGCAAAAGGGCCTGTCGCAGCTTTTCTTTCTGCAACAGGCCCTTTGCTCGTATGGGGCGCAGGGATTCACTTCTCTGCACTCGCGATTTTTGATATAACGAAGCCGAAAACCCGTTAGCCGCGTTCGCCGCAAATGAGCTCCGCCAGCATACGGGCGCATGCGTCCATATCCTCGGCGGCGATATGCTCATAGGGGCCATGGAAGGCAAAGCCGCCGGTGCACAGGTTGGGGCAGGGCAGGCCCATGTAGCATAGCTGCGCTCCGTCCGTGCCGCCGCGCACCGCCGCGTCGAACGGCTCAAAGCCGGCGGCGCGCATGGCCTTGCGCGCGTTCTCAATCAGGAAGAAGCACGGCTCGATCTTCTCGCGCATGTTGCGGTATTGTTCGCGGATGGTAAGGGTTACGGTTCCCTCGCCCCAGCGGTGATTGAGGATTTTCTCGATATGGCGCAGCATATCCTTGCGGGCCTCGAAGCGGCCTGCGTCATGGTCGCGCACGATGTAGGACAGCCGGGCCTTTTCCACATCGCCGCTCATTTCGTCCAGATGGAAGAAGCCCTCATAGCCTTCGGTATCGCGGGGCGTGTCGGCGTCGGGCAGCATGGCGTTGAACTGCATGGCCACAAGGCAGGCGTTTATCATTGTGTCCTTGGAGCTGCCGGGGTGCACGCTTACGCCGCGAAAATCCACAACGGCTTCGCAGGCGTTGAAGTTTTCATAGCTAAGCTCGCCCAGCTCCCCGCCGTCCACGGTGTAGGCAAAGGCGGCGCCGAAGCCGTCCACGTCAAAGGAATGCACGCCCAGGCCGATTTCCTCATCCGGCGTAAAGGCAACCGCAAGCTTGCCATGGGGCCGCTGCTCGCGGATGACCGTTTCGCAGACGGTGAGAATTTCGGCAACGCCCGCCTTATCGTCCGCGCCAAGCAGGGTGGTGCCGTCCGTCGTGATAAGGGTTTTACCGGCCAGCGTTTTCAGCGAGGGAAAGCGGCTGGGGGAGAGCGTTTCGCCGGAGCCTGCGAGCGTCACGTCGCCGCCATCGTAGTTGGGAATAATCTGCGGCTTTACGCCCACGCCGTTGAAGGCGGGCGCGGTATCCATGTGGGCAATCAGGCCCAGGCAGGGCAGGCCCTCCAGGCCCGGGGTGGCGGGCAGGTCGCCATAGACAAAGCAGGTATCGGTTACG
>JALEIQ010000288.1 GCA_022769795.1 Clostridiales bacterium | reverse complement strand
GCGCCAGCCCTTTCGGGCTGGCGCATCTCTCGCTTAAAAACGCTGCGGCATAAGGCTTTGGGGCGCTGCCCCAAACCCCGGCAGGGGGGGTTGAGCCCCCTGCACCCGCTCTTGTGTTCCCTATCCTTAGGCTTCCTCCGCGGCCTGCGCCGCCGCCTCGGCTGCCTCAAGCGCCTCATAAAGCCCATCGGTACGCTCCTGCTCGGCACGATAGCGTTCCCCAAGCAGTCGCGCAGCCTCAGCATCGGCATACGTGGCAGGGTCGGCCAGCTGCGCCTCCAGCTCGGCCAGGCGGCGCTCGTTGGCCTCAATGGCCTCCTCGGCCTTCTTTACCTGCGCGCGCAGCTCGCGGATGCGGGCAGACTGCTGCCTATCCCGCTTGCGTTCGCGGGCGATTGCGGTGCGGGTCGCCTCCGGCCCGGCGGATGGCACGGGCGGGCGCGGCCGGTCGCGCTTCTCAATATAATCGTCAAAATTGCCAATGTACTCAGTTACGCCATCGGCGTTCATCACCATCACGCGGCTGGCAAAGCGATTGATAAAATAGCGGTCGTGGCTGATGGCCAGGATGGTGCCGGGAAAATCCTGCAAAGCGTCCTCCAGCACCTCGCGGCTGTCCATATCAAGGTGGTTGGTGGGCTCGTCCAGCAGGAGCAGATTGTCCTTTTTCAGCATCAGCTTGGTCAGTGCCACGCGCCCCCGCTCGCCGCCGGATAGGCTTTGGATGGTATCGAACACATCGTCCCCCGAAAACAGGAACAGGCCCAGCGCGCCGCGCACCTTGCTTTGCTCCATGGCGGGAAAGCTGTTCCATACCTCGTCCAGAACGGTATTGGACGGATTCAGGTTTTGCTGGTGCTGGTCGTAGTAGCCAACGTCTATATTTGTGCCGTATTTTACGCTGCCCTTATCCGGCGTAAGCTGGTTCATCAAAATTTTGAACAGCGTGCTCTTGCCCACCCCGTTGGGGCCGATCACCGCCACGCGGTCGCCCGTGCGCAGCTTAAAATTCACATTGGCAAACACCGGCTGACCGTCAAAGGTTTTGCACAGATCCTTAACTTCCAAAGCGTCCTCGCCGCTGCGCCTGCGCACGTCAAAGGAAAACCGCACATGGCTTTCCTCCACGGGCTTTTCCAGCCGCTCTATCTTGTCCAGGCGCTTCTGGCGGCTTTCCGCCGCCTTGATGCTCTTTTCGCGGTTAAAGCTGCGGTAGCGCTCAATGATGGCCTTCTCCCGCTCAATTTCCTTCTGTTGCAGGTTATAGGCCTTCATGCGGGTTTCAAAATCGGCGGTACGCTTGCGCATGTACTCGGTGTAGTTGCCGGTAAACTTGATCATACGGCCGCCAAGCAGCTCGCCCATGGTGGTGCACACATGATCCAGAAAATACCGGTCATGGCTGATGACCAGCAGCGAGCCCTTGTAATCCGTCAGGTATTGCTGTAGCCATTCAATCGCTTCCAAATCCAAATGGTTGGTGGGCTCGTCCATAAGGATGACATCCGGCTTCTGCAAAAGCAGCTTTGCCAGCGAAAGGCGCGTGCGCTCGCCGCCGGAAAGGCTGCCCACCTGGCGATCATGCATATCCGGAGTCAGGCCCAGGCCGCCCAGCACGCCCAGCATTTCGCCCTGGTAGGCATAGCCCTCCGCCTCGTTAAAGCGGTCCAGCAGGCGCTGGTATTCGCTGCTCAGCCGCATGGCGGTTTCCGGGTCTGCGTTTTGCTCCATCTGGCCTTCCAGCTCCTTGAGTCGCTTTTCCATGGCGATTACCGGCTCAAACACGCGCAGCAGCGCACCCCATACCGTATCGGTGAGGGCAATATCGTCCACCTGCTTCAAATAGCCGATGCGCAAATCCCGGTTTTTATGCACCATGCCGCCGTCCGGCTCCATTTCGCCGGTGATGATGCGCATCAGCGTGGTTTTGCCGCATCCGTTTACGCCCACCAGGCCCATCTTTTCGCCCTTTTGCAGGCTGAAGCTCACGCCGCGCAACACCTCGTGCGCACCGAAGCTTTTTTGAATTTCCTGTGCCGAGATCAAAATCATGAGGTGCTTTCCCCTTTATCCGTGCGGCGCGATGCCTGCGCCGCCTGCGTACTTGTATAGCGTTCCCTAAGCTCCCTTGCGGACAGGCGCAGCTCCCCCGAGGAGGTGCGCGCCAGCGCCAGCGCCGTTTCGCCCGCCTTTGCCGCCCGGCGCAGCAGGGCTTCGCCCCCGGCGATGTGCCGCAGGCGTTCTCCCGGCTCCGCCGCCGCGGCCGCCTCAAACACGGCGTCCTCCATATCGGCGTAAGCGCCGCCCTCAAACAAAAACCGCGCGCACAACATCAAATCATCCGCGGTAAGCAGGGGCAGCAGCTCCTGCTTCAGCGCCTGCACGCGCCCGGCCCGCAGCTCGCACAGCGGCCCTTCCTCCCACAGGGAAATGAGCAGCCGCAGGCTTTTAAGCCGGATATCGCGCTCCTGCTCAACCGGCAGCGAAAAGGCCTCCGCGCGCGTATAAAGCAGCTCGCTGGCAAACAGGCGGGGCGTGGGGGCAAGCAGCTCCACAAGGCTTTCGGCGCTCAGGGCTTCTAGCGCTCCCATGGGCAGCCCGCAATGGCGGCGGCAGGCCTCGTCCATCAGCCGCATCTGCGAAAGCTCGTCCATAAGCTCCTTTACCCTGCGCATCAAATCGCCCATCATTTCAATCATGCGCAGAATGTAATCATGCTGGAACACGCTCTCACCGCCCTTTGCTAGTATAGCATATCCGGCCTCGCGCGCAATAGCCCCCTGGGAGGTGTCGGAGGGCCGCAGACCCGCAACCTCAATCGTCGCAGAGGGCACTGGCCGTGCCCTCTGCTCGTTTCGGTTGACTCCTTCGGTTCGCTTTGGGCTTCGCCCAAGGCCCCACAGGGCCTCGGGTCGCGCGGCCCAAATTTT
>JALEIQ010000281.1 GCA_022769795.1 Clostridiales bacterium | reverse complement strand
CACTTTGATGGTACAACACGCCGCCTACCGCCTGCTACAGGAGGCCGGACGGCTTGAGGACGGCATGGCGCTCTTTACGCAGGACGAGCAACTGCTTGCCGCCGTGGAGCACAACGGCGAGCTCGCCGCCGCGGGCGGGCAGCAGAGCGCGCAATTTCTCCAAAACAGCGCGTGTATCGAGCAGGGGCTTCTGCGCGTGAAGGAGAAGCTTGGCGGCATCAAGGCGCTCATGCTGATTGCGGGCGGGGAGCAATACCGCATGGCGGCCAGCCCGGGCAACGGGCGCGGGGCGTTTTTCCCCGATTTGGCGGCCTTCTATGAAAGCGACATCTACCGCGGAGCCGTGGAGGCAAAGGGATATCCCTTCTGGCAGGATTCCACGCGCGTCACCTCCCGCCTGATCTATGAAAACGCCGGGGATTCGGTGGGAATCATCGGCTGCGTCACGCTCTCCTATCAGGTGTATGCGCCCTATACGCGCAAGCCGCTGGGGGTGCTTGTGTGCTGCGTCTATCCCGATGCCTTCACACAGGTGCTCATCGAGTATTCCAACCAGGAGGGAGGAAACACCTTCCTCGTTGGGAATGGCGGCATGCTGGAGGGCGTCAACGCCAATTTCTCGGGCCCGCCCTTCCTGCGCCAGCGCGATGTGCTGCTCTCGCAGGTTTTCTCGCGCCAGAGGGGCGCGTTCCAGGTAGAGTCGGACGGCAAAAGCCTGCTGGTGAGCTACAGCGCCTGCGCGGACTTCCCCATCCGCGTCGTCAACCTGACCTATCGCAGCCACGTGCTCATGAAGGCGCGCCAGATGGAGCATATCAACCTTGCGGTGCTGGCGCTGGTCATGGTCACCGGCGGCGTGGGCTTCTATTTTGCGGCGGTCAGCATCGCCTATCCGGTCAACCGGCTGGTGCGCACCATGCAGCGCGTGGGGCAGGGCGATTTCAACGCCGTCTATCACCCGGAAAGCCATGACGAGATCGGCACGCTCTGCCTTGAGTTTGACAGGATGGTCGCCAATATGCAGTCGCTGATCGATCAGGTGTACGTGGCGCAAATTCGGGAGAAGGAGCTGCGTCTGAGCGAAAAGAGCGCGCAGCTGGACGTGCTGCAAATGCAGATCAGCCCGCATTTCCTTTACAACACGCTGGACATGATCCGCTGGGAATGCATGTACGAGGGCGGCGCCGGGAGCCGCGCGGCCAGCATGATTGAAACGTTCTGCCTGCTGCTTCGCATGACTATCAAGGGCGACAAGCCCAAGGAGTCCATCGCCGACAGCCTGCTGCATGCCTCAACCTACCTTGAGGTGGTCAATTTCCGCCACACGCATCCCATCCGCATGGAAACGCACGTCGCCTTCGCGCCCGAGCGCTATCAGCTGCCCCGGCTGACGCTCCAGCCCATTTTGGAAAACGCCGTGCGCCACGGCTTTGCCGGGGAGGAGCGGGAGAACCGGGTCATTCGTATCACCGGGGAGAAGCTGGATGAAACGCGGCTTTGCATCCGTCTGACGGACAACGGGCAGGGCATGGGGCCGGAGCGGCTTTTAGCGCTGCGCGAGAGCCTTTCGCAGGACGAGGCGATTCAGGAGAGCATCGGCCTGCGCAACGTCAACCAGCGCTGCCGTCTGTATTACGGAGAGGCCTACGGCCTCACGGTTGACAGCAAAATGGGACAGGGCACCAGCGTAACGCTGATGATCCCTGCCGATCCTATCCGGGAGGAGGCGGCCCGTGTATAAGGTTCTGCTGGTGGACGATGAGGAGCGCGTGACCCAGGGCATGAAGCGCTTTGGGCCGTGGGAGGAAACGGGCTTCGCCGTGGCGGGGACGGCTACGAGCGTCGCCAGGGCGCTTGTCTTTCTGGAGAGCGAGCCGGCGGATTTGCTGATTACGGATATCCAGATGCCCGTCCAAAGCGGCCTTGACCTGATACGCCTGGTCAAGGCGCAGTACCCGAAAACAAAGTTTGTCATTCTTACCGCCTATAGCGAATTCGCCTACGCGCAGGAGGCGCTGCGGCTGGGCGCGTTCGATTACCTGACCAAGCCGGTCAATTTTGCGCAGATGAAGGCGCTGCTTCTGCGCGTGCACGCGAAGCTGGACGAGGAACGCCAGCGCGAGGACATGGACGAGGTGCAGGAGATGCTCGCCCGCACGCTTGTGATGAACTTTGCCAACGGCTATCCGTATGACGAGCAAAAGGCCTGCGCCTGCCTGGACACGTGCTGTCCCCTCGCGGTGGCGCGCGTGACGGCGCGCGAAGCGAAGGCGGCGGATTTTGCCGCGGAGGCGCTGCGCGCGGCCTTTACGCGCTGCCGCATCTTCAGGGTGAGCGCGCAGGAGCTTCTGGCGGTGATTGAAACGTCCCAGCCGCCGCAGGAGGAGGCGCTCGCCGGGAAAGTTGGGCAGCTGCTCCGGGCCTGGGAGGAACGGCTGCCCGTCTGCGCGGGCGTGGCCCTGGCGCAGGAGGGCTACCGGGAAATGCGCACGGCCTTCTTACAGGCCGGAAAGGCCATGAATTACCAAAGCGCGCGGGGCGTCACGGGGGTTACGTCCTACGAGCAGATCAGCCGGATCTTTGTAGGCGGCGCGGAGCGGCAGGCGGAGCAGGTGCTCGCGCTCACACAGCTGCTCATCGTGCCCGAAAAGCGGGAGCAGCTACTGCCTTCCCTGCGCGGCGCGCTGCGGCGCATGGCGGAGCAGCGCGGTTTTTCCCTCGTACAGGCACAGCGCTTCTTAACGACGCTTATCATGGAGATGGACGCGCCCATTCAGGCGCTTTCCCTGCCGGATTATCCCCGGCATGCGCGCCTGAGTGCCATGCTGCTGGACATCTGGAGCAGCGCGGATCTGGCGGAGCTGGAGGAACAGATGACCGCTTACCTGGAGGATATCCTACGGCACATCGCGCAGACAAACGAAAACGCCCTTGCTGGCGAGCTGATTAACCAGATTCAGAGCTATATTCAGGAGCATTTTGCGGAGAATCTGACGCTTAACGTGCTGTCCGAGCGCTTCTATGTGAGCCCCAGCTACCTGAGCCGTTTATTCAAGAAGAAAACCGGCACCAATTTTATCGATTACCTGACCCTTCTTCGCGTGGAGAAGGCGAAGGAATATCTGACGCAGACGTCCCGGAAGATTTACCACATCTCCGAAATGATCGGCTATGAGAATCCCCGCTACTTTGCCAAGCTGTTCAAGGAGGAAACGGGCTGCACGCCGCAGGAGTATCGGAGCCGGCATCAGCAATAGGAGAGAAAAAAGGGCGGCTGCTTTGGCCCGCTGAAAAACGCCGTGTTTTCGGGAGGAAAGCACGGCGTTTGTGGTAACTTTTCGCAGCTTTGCCCGTTTCAGCTTCATTGAGGAATAGTATCGTGGTAAAATTCCAGGTTTTTTACCACAAAGGCGCTTGCTTGTGGTATACTATGTGGTAAATTTGATACAAGCTTCCCCTTCAGCTTGCCGCTTGACTTTCTTGTTACCGATGCTTGACGCTCCTACAGAGGTGTGCGTATGTATAGAAAAGGAACAATTCATGATTGTGAAAAAGTTTATGATCTCATTTGTGGAATGGAAGGAAAGCAGCTTCCGTTTGACAGGTTTTCTGCAATATATCAAGAGCAAATCAGCGATAGGCGTTTTTATTGCCTTGTCTGCGAATGTGAAAATGATGTGATTGGCGTTTTGAATGTAAGATTTGAGGAGCAATTACATCATTCTGAATGTATTGCAGAGATTATGGAGTTTGCTGTTGATTCAGCATATAGAAACCAGGGGATAGGGAAGGAAATGCTTGCAAAAGCCTGTGAACTTGCGAAGAACTATGATTGCGTGCAAATAGAAGCAGCGTGCAACCAGCTTCGTGAAGATACGCATCGCTTTTATTTAAGAGAAGGAATGCACAATTTTCATTTTAAATTCTCAAAATCGCTGGTAGGAAATGATACCGTCCAAAACGCAATCGGAAAGTAACAATCCCAGTGTATCACACTCGCGCCGCTCACCGAATTCGGCTGGTCGTCGCATCGCTGGATTCTTTCCTTTGCGACAAAGTCTTTTTTCCTCAAGTGTCCTCGCCCTTTTGTCATTGTCCCAAATCTATGCTGCCATAATATCAGCCAATGGCGGGCGGGGATGGGCTTTCTTGCGGGGTGGCCCCCGCGAGGCTGGAAGGCCTGCATTCTTGCGGAAGCAGTTCCGCGGAACAGGGTGGGGGCTACGCGCCCCCACACCCTGCGCCTATTCTTTCTGGAAAGAGCAGGCAGAAAGCGGCGGCACGCAGATCCAGCTCAATCGGCGCGTTGGGCACTAGCCGTGCCCAACGCTTGTTTCGCTGGCGGCCTGCGGGTCGCTTTCGCCTTCGGCGAATGGCCCACAGGGCCACCGCTTCCCTCCGGCCCAGCAAAAACCCTGAATGCCGGTTTAGGGCGCGGGGACGCACAATCGGCGCTCTTTGTGCGGAGGTTAGGTTTGCCTTGGGGGCTGGTTTTGTGCGGTGTGCGTCCTGATCCGCGCCCAAAACCGGCGGGGGTTTTTGCCTGCGCTTGCTATTGCCGCTCTTGTGCGTTTGGCTCCGGGTTTTTTAGATTGGCCTTGCGGGCGCGGGTTGGGG